>JABMRA010000098.1 GCA_013202925.1 Candidatus Omnitrophota bacterium
ACCACGGAAGCACGGAAATACGGAGACACGGAAAAATTAATAATTGTTTTTATATTTTAATTCTTTTCAGTGTCTCTGTCCTTCAGTGTCTCCGTGGTAAGTTTTTGACAGAACCATGGGTAGTGCCAAAGATCTAATGAAAACCGTTACCACGGAAGCACGGAAATACGGAGACACGGAAAAATTAATAATTGTTTTTATATTTTAATTCTTTTCAGTGTCTCTGTCCTTCAGTGTCTCCGTGGTAAGTTTTTGACAGAACCATGGCATGCAAAGGGAGGCAACATGACAAAGATCCTCGTTATCCACGGCCCGAATCTAAACCTGCTTGGCAAGAGAGAGCCGGGCATTTACGGCAAGGTCACGATCGACAATATAAATAAAAAGCTCAGGGCGATCGCCAGGAAAAAAAAGGTCCAGCTCGACGTGTTCCAGTCAAACCATGAGGGCGAGATCGTGGACAAGATAGGAAGGGCCAAGAATAAATATAAGGCCCTGCTTATAAATCCTGCCGCCTACACGCATACGAGCGTTGCGATACGCGACGCGATCCTGGCCACCGGCATCCCGACAATAGAGGTGCACCTTTCCAATATCTATTCGCGCGAGGACTTCAGGCACATCTCGCTCGTCGCTCCTGTTGCAAAAGGCCAGATATCAGGGTTTGGCATGGACAGTTATTTATACGGGCTCGACGCGGCAATAAAACTGGCAAATGCTTGACACTTTAGTCCAGGACTGTTTTGTCAAGTATTCAGGCAAATGAATTATACGGGCAGGCAAAATAGATTAAGAGCATTGCTGGGCTCCAGGTCCATTGACGCGATCCTGGTCAGGAAGAAAGAGAACATATCATACCTGGCCGGCACCAAAGGAGCAGATGCGATCCTTTTTTTCTCCGGCAGGGAAAACTTTCTCCTGACAGACTCCAGGTGTGAGGAAGAATACCGGCAGAATGTCAAGGGATGCCGGATCGTGATAACAGAAGGCAGGGACGCCTGCGCGTGCATAGAAGGGATATCCCGAAAGGCCCGTTCGCAGCGAATAGGTTTTGAGTCTGCCAATTTTTCATACGCGGAATACACTGATTTAAAAAAGAAGCTGCGCAAGGCCGTTCTCGTTCCGGTAAAAGGCGTGGTGGAGTCGCTCAGGACGATTAAAGACAAGGATGAAGTCCGGCTCATCAGGAAGGCCTGCAGGGACGGGAGCGATGTAATGGATTATGCGATGAGGGCGGTCATGCCGGGCCTCAGCGAACAATCTGTAAAAAACAGGGTTGCAAGCTACATCGCAGAAAAAGGTATTGATAAGGCGGGTTTTGACATCATTGTCGCATCCGGAAAAAACGCCTCCCTGCCGCATGCCTCTGCATCAGGGAAAAGGATCAAAAAGGGGGAGATGGTCGTAATAGATTTAGGCACAATGAATTGCGGCTACAATTCCGACTTGACAAGGACTGTTTTCTTGGGTAGAATTGACCGAAAGTACCTGAGTATTTACAATATCGTGCTGGATGCCCAGAAAAAGGCCATTGAAAATATCAAGCCAGGCGTCCCGGCTAAACATATAGACAGGATATCCCGTCAATATATATCTGATAAGGGGCTAGGGAGGTATTTTATCCATAGCCTTGGCCATGGCATAGGCCTGGAGACCCATGAGGCGCCGCGCGTCTCAAAGGCCAGCGCGGGTATATTGAGAAAAAACATGACCTTGACCGTAGAGCCGGGCGTTTACATACCTGGCTGGGGCGGCATAAGGATCGAGGACGTCGCGCTTGTTACTGAGAATGGCTGCGAGGTATTAACGAAGGGGTGCAAAAAGGATCATGCAGGCAGGGGTTAATCAGGTAAAAAAAGGCATGTGCTTGGAGCTGAACGGAGACGCCTATCTTATCGTAGACCGTCAGCACGTAAAGCCCGGAAAGGGCGGCGCGTTCGTCCGCATAAAGTTGAAAAACGTGCGGCTCGGGACAGTCATAGACAGGACGTTCAGGCCGGACGAAAAGGTCACAGTCGCGTACATAGAGAAAAAGAACATCCAGTATCTCTATTCTGCCGGGAGCTCGTATGAATTCATGGACCACGATACATACGACCAGATCACGCTTCACGCGGAACAGCTCGGAGGCGTTGTATATTATCTTAAAGAAAATCTTGAGGTCGCAGCCCTTGTATATAAAAATAAGATCATAGCGCTCGAACCGCCTATTTTTATTGATCTAAAAATAACAACCACTGAGCCCGGCATCAGAGGGGACACGTCCAGGGCAGGCAACAAGCCCGCGAAGACCGAGACCGGCATGTCCATCATGGTCCCGCTCTTTATAAACGAAGGCGACGTCGTGCGCATAGATACCAGGACAAACGAGTACGCGGGCCGCGCATAGCTCAAATGAGGACATGACTTACAGAGCATAGATAGTAACCCGTAATCAGTAACTAGTAACCAGGAACGAAAAACTTAAAAGCCATGTAAACAACATTTCTAAAAATTCCTGGTTACTGGTTACGGGTTACTGGTTACTGAAAAGAAGGAGCTGGTTATGAACCTAAAAGAGATCAAGGAACTTATTAATCTGATGAACGAGAACGGCCTCACTGAGCTGGAGATCGAGCGGGAAGGGTCCAAGATACGGATCAGTAAGGCCGCCTCTGGAAAATTCGAGGCAATTACTGAAGGGCCCAGCGCGCCGAGGGTAGTACAGACAGTAGGGGTAGACCAGGGCGAGGCCGCAAAGAAAGGCGCAGCAGGTCTCGAGGAAAACCTTGTTGCTATAAAGGCCCCCATGGTAGGCACATTTTACAGGTCGTCTTCGCCGGATGCCAAGCCATACGCGGAGATAGGCCAGGCAGTTGATGCGGGCCAGGTGGTCTGCATTATTGAGGCAATGAAGCTGATGAACGAGATAAAGAGCGAGGTAAAGGGAAAGATCGTAGAGGTGCTTGTGGAAAACGCAAACTCTGTCGAATACGGACAGGCATTATTCATGGTGGGGCCGGCATAACATGTTCTCAAAGATACTGATAGCAAACCGCGGGGAAGTGGCTGTAAGGGTAATACGGGCCTGCAAGGAGATGGGCCTCAGGACAGTTGCGGTATATTCAGAGCCCGACGCGCAGTCATTGCACGCAAGGCTGGCAGACGAGGCCGTGTGCATAGGTTCCAGCCATCCTTCCGAAAGCTATTTAAACATACCGGCCATCATCAGCGCGGCCGAGATAACAGACGCGGACGCCATACATCCCGGTTATGGCTTTCTGGCAGAGAACGCGCATTTTGCCGAGATCTGCGAGTCATGCGATATCACGTTTATCGGGCCATCGCCTGAAAACATGCGGCTCCTCGGAGACAAAATGACTGCGCGCAAGACAGCGGAAAAGGTCGGGATCCCTGTAATACCCGGCAGCCCAAATATCATAAAGACAAAGGAAGAGGCGATAAAGATAGCCAAAAAATTAAAATATCCCGTGATCATCAAGGCATCCGCGGGCGGAGGCGGCAAAGGCATGCGCGTCTGCCACAATGACGTCAGGCTCGTAAGTTCATTCATGACTGCCCAGCAGGAGGCAGAGGCGGCGTTTGGAAACGCAGACGTGTATCTTGAAAAATATCTTGAAAGGCCCAGGCACGTGGAGGTCCAGATCCTGGCGGACAGGTTCGGCCACATAGTGCACCTCGGCGAAAGGGATTGCACGATCCAGAGACGGCATCAAAAACTCATAGAAGAATCGCCGTCACCTGCCATAGATTCAAAATTGAGAAAAAAAATAGGCGACATGGCCGTCAAGGCAGCCAAGACATGCAATTACGTAAACGCCGGCACAGTGGAGTTTCTACTGGATAGGTACGGAAATTTTTATTTTCTCGAGGTAAATACCAGGCTCCAGGTCGAACACCCTGTTACAGAGATGGTCACAGGTATAGACCTGGTAAAGGAGCAGATAAAAATCGCTAGCGGCATGAAGCTTTTGTACAAGCAGGACGCCATAAAGATCAAAGGCGCTGCCATTGAATGCAGGATAAACGCCGAGAATACAGAAAAGGATTTTATGCCGTGTCCGGGAAAGATAGACATATACCTGCCCGCGGGAGGCCCTGGCGTGAGGGTGGATTCGCACGTGTACTCCGGATGCACGATACCGCCTTACTACGATTCCATGATAGCCAAGGTCATCTCTTATGGCAAAAACAGGCAGGAGGCCATAGACATAATGAAGAGGTCTCTGGACGAATTTATAATAGAGCCGATAAAGACAACAATACCCTTTCACAAGCACGTGATGAACGACACACTGTTCCTGCGGGGCGATTTCGCAACTGACTATGTTGAGAGATTAAGCCTGAGTGAGTAGTTTCATGTGGTAAACGGAGGTGACTTATGAGGATATTCAGTATAATAGCGATTTTTATCTACACGCTTTTATTTTCCATGATAGGGGCCGTGCTTATTGCGCTCTCGCTCCGCACCGCATCGCTCGATTCGACCATGAACATGCTCAACCAGTTAGTGCATGCGGAAAATATCAGGCTGAGCCTGGCGCTGACAGGGTTTCTTTTGATATTGATCAATATATCCATTGCCCAGCTTTCCATAGGCAAACTCCGCAGGCATAAGACCATTGCCTTTGAAAATCCTTACGGCCAGGTAACGCTGTCTCTTACAGCAGTAGAGGACTACATAAGACGGCTTACGAACAGGATGAGCGAAATAAAAGAGATCCGCTCAAACATAACTGCCGGCAAGAAGGGCATCGAGGTGGTCGCGAGGGTCGCGCTCTATTCTGACGTGAACATACCTGAGGTCACCGAAAAGATACAGAACGCGATAAGGCTTAAGCTGCAGGAGATGCTGGGTATAGAAGAGACAGTCACGATCAGGATCCACGTTACAAAGATAGCCAGGAGAGAAAAAGAAAAAAAGGCCAGCGAACAAAAAACAGCGCAGGAAGAGACACAACACAGCGGTTTCAAAGGCGAAATCGAATACGGGAGGTAGGCAGTTATGAAAAGAGTAGGAGTACTGACTGGCGGCGGCGATTGCCCGGGCCTGAATTCTGTTATAAGGGCGGTCGTGAGATTTGCGTTCAAAGAGGGTTACAAGGTAACAGGCATAAAGAACGGCTGGAAAGGGCTTATTGAAAAAAATACCGTGGACATGGACCTCGAGACTGTTTCAGGCATCCTGCCCAAAGGCGGGACGATCCTGGGAACGTCGAGGACAAATCCTTATAAAAAAGAAGGCGACAAGGAAAAGGTAAAAGAGAATTTCAAAAAATTAGGGCTCGAGGCATTGATCGCCATTGGCGGAGAGGATACCCTTGGCGTGGCGTCTAAACTATACAAAGAAGGTTTGAATGTCGTGGGCGCGCCAAAGACCATTGACAATGACCTCTCATGCACTGACGTTACGTTTGGATTCGATACAGCTATCAATATTGCCACTGAGGCCATTGACCGTCTCCACACAACAGCGGAATCGCATAACAGGATCATGGTGGTAGAGGTAATGGGCAGGCACGCGGGCTGGATCGCGGTCGAGGCAGGCATGGCAGGAGGCGCGGACGTGATCCTGATACCAGAGGTGCCTATTGACATAAAAGAGGTATGCGCGCTTTTAAAGAAGCGCCATGCAAGGGGAAAGAGCTTTAGCATCGTCGTGGTGGCAGAAGGCGCGAAATTTAAAAAAGGCGACATAGTTACGCAGGAGGAGAAACTGGACGCATTCGGCCATGTCAGGCTGGGAGGCATAGGGCATCCACTGGGAGATGAAATAGAAAAGAGGACTGGCTACGAGACAAGGGTAACGGTACTTGGCCATATCCAGCGAGGCGGCACGCCAACTGCGTTTGACAGGGTGCTCGGGACGCGGTTCGGCATAAAGACAATGGATTTCGTGCTAAAGAAGGACTACGGCAAAATGGCTGCCTTAAAGGGCCGTAAAATAGTGGCGGTGCCCTTGGAGGACGCTGTTCGCGAGACAAAGACAGTGGACATGGAGCTTTACAACATAGCCAAGATCTTCTTCGGCTAAGCGCGCACCACGCGGAGGCGGGGTTAAACATGAAAGACAAAATAAAATCATTAATAGAGGAAAGCATTGCGGTGAAAAACAACCTGCTTAAAAGCCAGGTAAGCGCCATTGAGGACCTTGCCAATATGATGCTGGCCACCATAAAATCAGGCAACAAGATCCTGATATTCGGCAACGGCGGAAGCGCTTCTGACAGCATCCACATAGCAGCTGAACTTGTGGGCAGATTCCAAAAGGAGAGGAAGGCGATCCCGGCCATTGCGCTTCCAGCCAATATTTCCATACTCACTGCCCTTGGCAATGACTATGGTTTTGACAATATCTTTGAGAGACAGGTGGAGGCGCTTGGAAAACAGGGAGACATGGCGCTGGGCATATCGACCAGCGGAAACTCAAAGAATGTGATAAGGGCTATCTCAAAGGCTGCGGCTATGAAGATGAAGACGGCTGTC
>JABMRA010000099.1 GCA_013202925.1 Candidatus Omnitrophota bacterium
AACTCATTTGACCGAACTTATCCCCCCTGCATTCTTGCAGAATGCAAGAAGGGGGGATTAATTCGCACCCGCCGTTTTGATTCGCTTTTGCGAATGCAAAACGAATCAGCGGGTACTCATTTAAGGAGCCGGACGATGAAAAGTGACATTATAAAAAAAGGCATTTCCAGGGTTGGGAACAGGGCGCTTCTCTATGCAACAGGGGTGTGCGCAAAGGACATGCAGAAGCCTTTTATAGGCATTGCGTCCAGCTTTAGCGACCTTGTGCCTGGCCATATCCATATGAGGGGTTTGGAGCGGGCCATTGAGAATGGCGTCTATGCAGGCGGCGGCCGTCCGTTTATCTTTGGTATTCCGGCTATCTGCGACGGCATTGCGATGGGCCATTATGGCATGAGGTATTCCCTGGCTTCAAGGGAGATCATCGCAGATACAGTTGAGACCATGCAGGGCGCATACGCGCTGGACGGCCTGGTGCTTTTGACCAACTGCGACAAGATCACGCCAGGCATGCTTATGGCTGCAGCCAGGATCGATGTCCCCACTATCGTTGTTACAGCAGGCCCTATGATCACAGGCCACTATAAAGGCAAGAGACTGGACCTGGTCCACGATGCCTTTGAGGCAGTTGGAAGATATAAAAAGGGCGAGATCTCCAAACACGACCTGGATGAATTGGAGATCAATGCCTGCCCAGGCGCAGGTTCGTGCCAGGGTCTGTTTACTGCCAATACAATGAATTGCCTTACTGAGGCAATGGGCATGTCGCTTATTGGCTGCGCAACATCCCTGGCAGTCTCAAGTAAAAAGGCAAGGATTGCGTTTGAGAGCGGTTCGCGCATAGTGGAGCTGGTTAAAAAGAACATCAAGCCGCGCAGCATTTTAAATAAAAATGCGCTTTTGAATGCCATTACAGTGGATATGGCATTGGGCGGCTCTACGAATACAGTGCTGCATCTTACTGCAATTGCAAAAGAGGCAGGGATCGATCTGTCCCTGGCCGCCTTTGACAAGATCAGTCGAACCACGCCAAAGATCTGCGACCTGAGGCCCAGCGGCGAATATTTCCTCGAGGACATGGAGGTTGCAGGCGGCATATCAGCTGTTTTGAAGAGGCTGGAGTCTCGATTAAAAGACAATCCCACTGTCAGCGGGCCTTCCATCAAGAAGATCGCGATATCCGGCAAGGTCTACGACGAAGAGGTCATCAGGTCTCTGGCAGACCCTTATAAGGAAGAGGGCGGCATAGCAATATTGAAAGGTAATATTGCAAAAGAGGGTGCTGTTGTAAAACAGGGTGCCGTGGACGAAGAGGCAATGACCTTTACGGGCAGGGCAAAGGTCTTTGATGCTGAAGAAGATGCCATGGATGCGATCTTAAAGGGCAAAGTGAAAAAGGGTGATTGTCTGGTCATACGATACGAGGGTCCCAGCGGAGGGCCAGGCATGAGAGAGATGCTTTCTCCCACGTCAGCTATCGTGGGTATGGGTCTATCCAATGATATTGCGCTTATTACAGACGGCAGATTTTCAGGCGGCACAAGAGGGCCGTGCATCGGACATATTGCGCCCGAGGCGTCTAAAGGCGGCGCTATAGCTATTATCAGGAATGGCGACAGGATCAAGATTGACATAAGAAAAAGACGCATAGACGCGGCGTTGAGCAGTACGGAGATAAAGAGGCGTCTCAAGAAATGGAAGGCGCCTAAGCCCAAGGTCACAGGGGGCTGGTTGTCGCGCTATGCCCGCTTTGTCTCTTCAGCGAGCAAGGGCGCTGTCCTGGAGATCACAGATGACAAAAAATAGAAGTCAGAAGCCAGAAGTCAGAAGCCAGAAAAATTTGAGTTTTCATTTCTGTCCTCTGTCCTCTGTCTTCTGTCTTCTGTTTTCTGAATCGGAGTTTTATTATGAAATTGACTGGTGCAAGGATATTTATAGAGTCGCTTAAAAAAGAGGGCGTTGAGGTAATGTTCGGCTATCCTGGCGGGGTGGTACTGCCTATTTTTGATGCCCTCTATGACAGCGACATAAAGTTTATATTGACAAGGCACGAACAGGGCGCTGCTCATGCAGCAGACGGGTATGCCCGCGCAACAGGAAAGGTCGGTGTGTGCCTTGCTACGTCCGGCCCAGGCGCGACAAATCTGGTTACAGGTCTTGCGACAGCCAATATGGATTCTGTGCCGGTCGTTGCCTTTACAGGCCAGGTCAAGACCTCTCTTATAGGAAACGACGCGTTCCAGGAAGTGGATGTCAGTGGAATAACCCGTCCCATTTCAAAGCACAATTATCTTGTAAAGGACGTCAAT
>JABMRA010000100.1 GCA_013202925.1 Candidatus Omnitrophota bacterium
ATGCTTGACACTTTAGTCCAGGACTAAAGTGTCAAGCATTTTAAAGCTACATTAACTGTCTATTTTATTTATCTGCCTGACCCTTCTTTTGTGCCTGCCGCCTGATGCGCGCGTAGAAAGCCAGATAGTTGCTATTTTTTTTGCCTTTGCGCTGGGAACGGCCTTTGCTGCAAAAACCAAGACATTCGCGTCATTGTGCTTTCTGCTGAGCCGCGCAATGTCCACCCTGTTACAGAGCGCAGCGCGGACACCCTTGACTTTATTGGCTGTCATTGACATGCCAATGCCTGTTGTGCATATAAGTATGCCGCGCGAAAATTTCTTTTTCGCGACTGCCTTACTGACCTGGTAACCGATGACAGGATAGTCGCAGCTGGCTTTGGAAAAAGTCCCAAAATCCTTAATCGTATGGCCTCTTTTCTTTAAAAATCTTACGAGCGACTCCTTTAACTTATAACCGCCATGATCTGCGCCTATTGCTATCTTCATTTATCCTTCTCCTTTTTAAAGAGCCCCAGAAATATATTCTCCACACAGTCCTTTATAATATTTTTAATGTGCCTGTATTCTTCGAGAGACCTGCCGATGGGATCTGCTATCCCATTGTTTTCTTTTAGAAGCCTGACCTTCCAGCCTACCACAGGCATCATGTTTAAAATAATATTCTTATGCGCCTGCTCCATTACAAAAATAAAATCTGATTTTTCCAATAGCTCCATCGTAATGGGCTTTCCTTTGTGCGCTGAAACATCCACGCCATCCTCTTTCATGACCTGGACAGTGTTAGGCGCTGCGAGTATATCACGATAAGAACCTGTGCCGGCAGAATCAACGCTCACTTTTTCAGAAAGGCCTGATTGCTTCAGAAATTTCTCAAGCATGCCTTTCGCCATAACGCTCCTGCAGCTATTTCCCGTGCACACGAAAAGCACGTTGTAGTCACTGATCAGATCCTTGCTGGGTATGGCGCCCTGCCTCAACACCTTGAAAGGCTGCGTCGTAACGTCCAGAACAGTTGACTCTGCGCCTATATATGTAACGCCGCCGTCCAATATTATATCTACACTGCCCTCCATCTCAGAAACAACCCCTTCAGCTGAAGTAGGCGGCCTTTTTCCGGATATATTCGCGCTGGGCGCTACTATCGGTATACCTGCCTTATCTATAAGCGCCAGGGCGATCTTATTTCTGGGCATGCGAATGCCGACTTTCTCTTTTCTTTTATTAAACGCTACAATGGTCAAAGGCCCTGGCCAGAATCTATGGATAATCTGCCCTGCGCGTTCTGATAAATCTATATCCAGATCCTTCAATGCCTCAAATCCTGCAATATGAATAGTGAAAGGCTTGTCTTTCGGCCTTTTCTTTATCTTGTAGAGCCTGTCTATGGCCTTTTTGTTTAATAGATTCGCGGCAATGCCATAGACCGTCTCTGTAGGAAAAGCAACGAGCCCGCCCTTCCTTAAGACAGCTGCTGCCTCTTTTATCAAAGCCTCCTCAGGAAAATCAGGGTTTACTTTTATTATCTTGGTCTTCATAATCCCCTAATAAGTAGTTAAGATGCGACGAGCGAGGTGCGCGGCGTTCTTTGCGCCTGCCTTACCTATTGCCACGCACGCCACCGGCACACCTGCCGGCATCTGCATGGTTGAAAGAAACGAATCCACTCCCTTTAGCGCTGTAGTATAAATCGGAACTCCTATGACAGGGAGATCTGTATATGAACTCACCACGCCTGAGAGGGCGGCAGACATACCTGCCCCGCATATCAAAACCTTGAGCCCTCTTTTTCTTGCTGACTTGGCGTAAGAGCGCACCTTTTCAGGATCCCTGTGCGCTGACAATACGTTTATCTCGTAGGGAATCTTGTATTCCTTCAGTACCTTTTCTGTTTCTCGCATAGTTTCAGAGTCAGATTTGCTACCCATAATTATACCGACCAATATCTTCTTATTTGCTCCCATAAAACCTCCATATTTTAGCGTTTAGCGTAGAGCGTATAGAAAAACTATACGCTACCCACTAAACGCTATCCGCTAATCTCTTTATTGCCCTATCGCCTATATCTTTTCTATATTGCATGTTTTTGAATTTTATTCTGTCTATTGCGCTATACGCATTGAGTTTGGCCTGTTTTATATCCCTGCCCATGCCTGTCACGCCCAAGACCCTGCCGCCGCTTGTGAAGATCTTTCCGTCCTCAAAGGCAGTGCCTGCATGAAACACTATGACATCTTCCCATTTTTTAACATCTATTAGACCAATGATCTCTTTATGTTTTTCGTATGAGCCGGGATAACCGCCAGATGCAAGAACTACACAAAGACACGGCCGCTCGTCCCATTGAATGTCTATCTTATCAAGGGTCCCGTCAATGCATGCAGTCAACGCATCCACCAGATCCGATTTTAATCTCGGAAGAATGGCCTGGGTCTCTGGATCGCCAAACCTCACATTAAACTCCAAAAGCATGGGCCCGTCTTTTGTAATCATAAGGCCGCCGTACAATACGCCTTTATAGAATTTGCCTTCTTTTGAAAACCCGTCAATAATAGGCCTGAAAGAGCTCTCGATAATCTCATCGAATATCTCTCCTGAAACAACTGGCGCAGGCGAATACACGCCCATGCCTCCTGTATTTAGGCCTTTATCATTGTCAAATATCCTTTTATGGTCCTGCGAAGAAACGAGCGGCACTATATTCTTGCCGTCGCTAAAAACTAAGATTGACGCTTCTTCGCCCTCAAGACAATCCTCAAGGATAATCTTTTCTCCCGCAGAGCCAAAGATCTTTTTAACCAGCATCGATTCAATCGCATCCTCTGCCTCTTCAATAGTCTTTGCCACCACCACGCCCTTGCCAGCAGCGAGGCCGTCTGCCTTTACCACAATAGGGGCGCCTTTTTTCCTCAAGTATTCCTTGGCCTTTGCTGCATCAGTGAAAACCTTAAAGTCAGCCGTGGGCGCGCCGAACCGCTTCATGGTCTCTTTGGAAAAGACCTTGCTCCCTTCAAGCATTGCAAGCTCCTTGGTAGGCCCGAATATCCTTAATCCTTCTTCAGTGAATCTGTCTACTATTCCTTTAACAAGCGGCACCTCAGGCCCTGCTACTGTGAGATCAATTTTATTTTCCTTTGCGAAATTTAAAAGAGCGTCGATATCATCTGCCTTTATATTAACGATCTCAGCCAGTTCCTTTATGCCGCCATTGCCAGGCGCGCAGAAAATCTTCCCCACCTTTTTGCTCTGGGCGATTTTCCAGACCAGCGCGTGTTCCCTGCCGCCAGAGCCAACCACTAAAACCCTCATATTATAACCTCTTTCTTGCCCTTTATGACCTCTCCTATTTTCCAGGATTTCAAATTGCAGCCTTTTATAATAGCATTGGCCTTACCCGCATCCTTTTTAGCCACGACCACAGCCATACCTATCCCCATGTTGAAGGTGCGGTACATCTCTTTGTCGTCTATGCCTGCCCTTTTCTGGATAAGGGCGAATATCTTCGGCACATGCCACAGGCCTTTATATATCAATGCCGCGGCATTCGAAGGCAGTACGCGCGGGATGTTATCGTAAAAACCTCCACCTGTTATGTGGGCCATGGACTTGACCTTAATATTCCTCATTAGTTTCAAAAGCGTCTTTGTATAAACTATCGTAGGGGTCAAAAGCGTCCGGCCGATCTTACCCTTTAACTCATTCCTCTTAAAGACCTTTCTCGCTAAACTAAATCCGTTTGAATGCAGTCCGCTTGACTGGATCCCTATGATCATATCCCCTGGGCTTACAGAACTGCCGTCAATAATTTTATCTTTCTCAACTACCCCCACACAAAAACCAGCGAGGTCGTATTCTTCCCCCTTATACATACCAGGCAGCTCTGCTGTCTCTCCGCCTATGAGCGAGCAGCCAGCCTGTTTGCAGCCCGTGACAATACCCTTCACAACATCCCTTGCCTTTTTCCTGTTGAGCTTGCCTGTGGCAAAATAATCCAGGAAGAAGATCGGTTCAGCCCCTGTAACTACGATATCGTCTACGCACATAGCAACCAGGTCTATGCCGATTGTATCGTGTTTCTTTAATAATTCCGCAAGCATGAGCTTCGTGCCTACGCCGTCTGTCGAAGAAACGATTATAGGATGTTTGTATCTCTTCGGGATCTTCATGAATGAACTGAAGCCGCCCAGGCCGCCCATGACCTCGCTCCTCTTTGTCGAGGCCGCCATCCTGGCGATATCCTTCACAAACCTATTGCCTTTATCTATATCCACACCTGCCTTTTTATAATCTATCATTGTCAATCCTCCTATAAAACAATAAAGACCTGAACCGTTGAAACTCTTTTAATTTCAACTATATCCAGGCCTTTAACATCTCCTTTGCCACGTTGTTTCTATCCCTTTATGATTTGATCCTTTTTAAAACTTCCTGATAGGCCTCTTCTATCCTGCCGAGATCGCGCCTGAAACGGTCCTTGTCCAGCTTTTCGTTTGTCTTCTTGTCCCACAGCCTGCACGTATCCGGTGAGATCTCATCGCCCAAAAGGATCTTGCCCTTGTGCCGGCCGAATTCGAGCTTAAAATCCACGAGCTTGAGCCCTACCTTGCCGAAGAAATCCTTCAGTATCTCATTGATGCTGAACGAATAGTCCCTTATCTTTTTCATCTCCTTTGATGTGGCAAGGCCGAGCATCTCTATATGATAATCGTTTATCAATGGGTCATGTAGCTCGTCTTTTTTATAATGATACTCCAGGAGGGGCGATTTCAAGACAATGCCCTCCTCGATGCTCAAAAGTTTCGACAGCCCCCCGGCCGAGATATTCCTTATGGTCACTTCCACAAGAATTATGTCCAATCTCTTTACCAGCATCTCTCTGTCGCTCAATTTTTTCACAAAATGCGTGGGTATGCCCTTTGACTCCAGGAGCTGAAAAAGCGCTGAGGAGATCTCATTATTTATAACGCTCTTTTCTTTGATAGTGCCCCTTTTTGTCGCGTCAAACGCAGTGGCATCGTCTTTGAATTCCTGGATGACAAAATCAGGCTTATCTGTTTCGTACATTATCTTTGCCTTGCCTTCGTAAAACTTCTTTGTCTTCTTCATATCCCTACCTTTTTGAAAATCTTATCCACGTGTTTGGTGTAATAGCTGAGGTCGAAAAACCTCTCGAGCCCCTTCGGTCTTACCACCTTCATAAAATCCTTATCCGCCCATAAAACTGCCTTGAAATTCTCGTTTTTATTCCATACCTTCATGGCGGAGCGCTGGATGATGTCGTAGGCCTTTCTGCGCTCCACACCTCTTTTTTCCAGTTCCACCAGGATCCTCGCTGAAAATATAAGGCCGCGCGTCTTCGCGAGATTATTACGCATGTTCTGAGGATAGACATGCATGTTTTTCACAATAAATATCATCTGGTTCAGCATGTAATCTAATAGAATAGTAGAATCAGGCACGATAATGCGCTCTACAGAGGAATGGCTTATGTCGCGCTCGTGCCACAGCGCCACGTTTTCCATGGCCGCGCCTGCGTTAGCGCGTAAAACTCTGGCAAGACCTGTGATGCGTTCGCACATGACAGGGTTTCTTTTGTGCGGCATAGCGCTGGAGCCCTTCTGGCCTTTTGAAAACGGCTCCTCGACCTCCCTCAGCTCTGTCTTCTGCAAATTCCTGATCTCTACTGCTATTTTTTCAAGCGTAGCGCCTACCAGGGCAAGCTGAGCCATATAATCCGCGTGGCGATCTCTCTGTAAAACCTGCGTGGAGATATTAGCGGGGCTGAGGCCTAATTTCTTACAGACGTAATTTTCAACATACGGGTCAACGTTTGAATAATTTCCCACTGGCCCGGAGATCTTTCCTACGCTTATTATAGTTTTTGCCTGTTCGATCCTTTTAATGGAGCGGTTGATCTCGTCAAAAAATAAGGCGAGTTTAAGGCCGAATGTGGTCGGCTCAGCATGCACGCCATGGCTGCGTCCCACCATTATAGTCTTCTTATATTTTTTTGCCTTTTTGCGTAAGGCCTCTTTTAGCGCCTTGAGGTCATCGAGCAGGATATCTGCTGCCTCTTTCATCTGTACAGATAAAGCAGTATCCAGGACATCGCTTGAGGTAAGGCCCTGGTGCACAAACCTTGAGGCAGGCCCGACATGTTCTGCGATATTATGCAGGAATGCTATTACGTCGTGGCGGGTTTTTTGTTCTATTCTTTCTATGCGCTTTACGTTGAAGCCTGCCTTGCGCTTGATTTTCTTGAGTTCTTTGCGTGGGACCTTGCCGAGATTGGCCATTGCCTCACAGGCAAGGATCTCGATATCCAGCATCTTCTGGAAGCGGTTCTGGTCTGACCATATATTGGCCATTTCAGGAAGCGAATATCTAGGTATCATAGCAGAGTTAATATACCATATATAGAGTTGGGTAGTCAATAAAAAATCGCTATATGTTGAATAAAATAAAAAAGGCGATTTTCCTTTTCAGAAAAACCGCCTTTACTTAAGAATTGTCCCTCGCAGCATAGAGATTAGTATAAAAGCTGCTCGGGATCAATTTTTGCTTCGCAAAAATTGGTAGCGGGGCTTGGATTTGAACCAAGGACCTTCGGGTTATGCTTACTACTACAGCTTTCGCTGCTCCACTAAATATGGATTTGTAGTCTGGACTATACCTTTACCCTATCTTGTAGGGTACCTGCCGTCTAGTCTCTACACCTTTTCGCCATAAAACACGGCGAACTTGGCTCGGTATTACCAGTTAAGGCTTCCCCGAATTTGACAGGTTATCACTTAACCATTACTGGCTAAGCAGCCCAATGTTGAGCCCGACGA
>JABMRA010000101.1 GCA_013202925.1 Candidatus Omnitrophota bacterium
GATTACAGGCGCTGCCATGGTCATGCGCGAGAAGGCAGTGAAGATAGCGATGGGCAAAAATATCGTCGACCTGGACAGGGACGACATAAACATTGACCGTGAGACCATCATAGATACGTGCGGCACGGGCGGAGACGGCACGAATACGTTTAATATCTCAACAACTACGGCCTTTGTGGTCAGCGGCGCTGGTTTAAAGGTAGCGAAGCATGGCAACAGGGGCGTTTCCAGTCAATGTGGCAGCGCAGACGTCATCAAGGCGCTTGGCGTGAATATTGATATCCCGCCCGAAAAAATCAAGGAATGCATCAATGAGGTCGGCATCGGATTTTTGTACGCGCCTCTTTTTCACGGCGCAATGAAATACGCCATCGGCCCCCGCAGAGAAATAGGCATCAGGACGATTTTCAATATACTCGGCCCGCTCACCAATCCTGCAAATGCCAATTGCCAGGTCCTGGGTGTGTATCGCAAGGAGCTTACAGAGCCGATTGCGAACGTGCTGAAGAATCTCGGGACAAAAAGGGCATTTGTGGTTCATGGACTCAATACGCTGGACGAGATATCCATTACCGGCGAGACCAGGGTGTCTGAGCTGAAAAATAAAAAGGTCAGGACGTATCGCGTGAAGCCGTCGGATTTTGGCATGAAAAAGGCAGGGCTCGAAGATATCAGAGGCGGCAGCGTTGAAGAGAATGCGCAGATCGTAAGAGAGGTGCTGGAGGGGAAGAAAGGGCCGCGGCAGGACGTGGTCCTGTTGAATGCCTCGGCTGCGCTGGTGGCAGGCGGCATGGCAAAGGATTTCAAGGCAGGGGTCAAGGTGGCGCGGCAGTCAATAGAGTCAGGCAAGGCAAAGGACAAGCTGGCCAGACTCATCGCCTTCACCAACCGGTAGGAAGATATGAAGAATTTTTTGCAGGAGATCGTTAATGTGAAGCGTAAAGAGGTTGAGGCATTGAAACTTAAAAGGCCTTTGACCTATTTTGTCGATTCGAAGCGCCTCTTAAAAGGCGTGAGGCCTTTCAGGGAGGCGATATCAGCCGGAGGCCGCATGAATCTCATTGCGGAAATAAAAAAGAAGTCGCCGTCGCGCAAAAAGGGATTTTTCAAAAAACTAGACGTCACCGGCCTGGCAGAGGCCTACGAAAAGGCCGGGGCCAGGGCGATCTCGGTCCTGACAGACAAAAAATATTTCGGAGGCAGTATCTCTCATATAGCTGAGGCGCGGCGTGTTGCGTCCCTGCCTGTCCTGCGAAAGGATTTTATTATAGATGAATACCAGGTCTATGAATCGCGCTATGCCGGCGCGGACGCGATCCTTCTGATCGCCAGGATCCTGACCAATGAGCAGATAAAAAGTTTTATGCATCTTGCGAAAAGGATAGGCATGGATTCGATCGTGGAGATCCACGACGAGACAGACCTGGAAAAGGCCCTGGTTTCCGACGCAAAGTTAATAGGCATCAACAACAGAGACCTCGACACATTCAAGGTAAACATCGACAATACGTTCAAGATCGCCTCAAGGATGCCAAAGGAAATAACGAAGATAAGCGAGAGCGGCATTAGGTCGAGCGACGATATCGCCAGGCTCAGGGAAATCGGGGTGAACGCGGTCCTGATAGGCAGCGCATTTTTAGAGGCAGGGGATATTGATGCAAAGGTAAAAGAGATAATGGGAGAGAATAAGGCATGAGAAAGGTCAGGGTGAAATTTTGCGGCATTACGTCGGCAGAAGACGCTGAAAAAGCGATTTCAGTAGGCGCGGACGCGCTGGGATTCGTGTTTTTCAAAGAAAGTCCCCGCTATGTTACACCAGAACATGCAGCAACTATAATAGGCGGCCTGCCTCCATTTGTCAGCGCAGTGGGTGTTTTTGTAAATGAGGACCTGGGTTTTATCGAAGACTGCGTGGAGAATTGCGGGTTGAACGTGGTGCAGCTGCACGGCGACGAGGATGTAAAATATTGCCTCAACTTTAAATCCCTGCGGCTCAAGGACGTCAAATTGATAAAGGCCATCAGGGTCAAAGATAGAGAAAGCATTCTTTCCATAGAGGAATGTCCCGCAGACGCGATTTTATTGGATGCGTACAAGAGCAGCGTATACGGCGGCACAGGCAAGGGCTTTGACCGCTCGCTCGCGCTCCTGGCAAAGGAGTTTGGCAGGCGTCTGATCGTGTCCGGCGGACTCGACCCCGACAATGTCCACGATATAATAAAAGAGGTGCGGCCGTACGGCGTTGACGTCTCGAGCGGAATCGAAACCAGCCCGGGCAAAAAGAACGTGGAGTTGATGGAGGAGTTCATACTAGAGGTCCGCCGCGCAGAAACAGAATAGGGGAGATGAAGACAGCATTAATATACCATCCTATTTTCCTGCAGCATGATACAGGTCCCCACCATCCAGAGCGCGCTTCCAGATTACAGTCAATCCTGAGAAAATTAAAGAAGTCAGGCATTATTGACGGGCTTGCGCTTATCGAGCCGCAGCAGGCGTCTGTAGACGACATTGCGCTTGTGCATCCCAAGGATTACGTAATGGGCATTCAAAAGGCATGCGCAGCAGGCCACGGCAGCCTGGATCCTGACACAATGGTCTCAAAGGATTCGTACGAGGCAGCGCTGTTTGCAGCCGGGGCAATGAAAACAGCCGCAGACCTTGTATTCGGGGGAGAGGCTGACAATGCGTTTTGCATGGTTCGTCCGCCAGGGCATCACGCAAGGCCTGCTCAAGCAATGGGATTCTGTTTGTTTAACAATGTTGCCATTGCCGCAAGATATATACAAGATAGACATAAGCTGAACCGCATATTGATCGTTGACTGGGACGTGCATCACGGAAACGGCACAGAAGAGATCTTTTACAATGACCCGTCTGTCTTTTACATCAGCCTGCATCAATACCCGCATTACCCAGGCACAGGCTCAAAGGAGTCGCGCGGAGCAGGCAAGGGTGAGGGATTTAATTTAAACATACCCATGCCCGCAGGCAGCGGCGACACCGACTACATAAAGGCGTTTCAGGAAATCGCGCTCCCGGCAATCAACGATTTCAAACCAGAATTTATATTGATATCAGCCGGATTCGACGGCCACAAGGACGATCCTTTGTCGTCTGTAAACCTCACTGAATCCGGATATCACGAAATGACCCGCATCCTGAAGGCCGCTGCCCAGACCAATTGCAAAAACCGCATCATCTCAGTCCTCGAAGGCGGCTACAACCTCCTCAGTCTCGCAAACTCAACCCACTCTCACCTCAAGGCCCTCCTCGCGTAGTTAACATAACAAACTTTACACTTTTGTCATTGACTAAAATGTAAAACCCTGGCGGGCTTGACAAAGGCGTTAAAATCATTATACTTCTTTATACTTCGACTTAATAGGGTATAAGGGGATATAGTATGACTAAATCCAAACATGTGATGACAGTAAAGGACGTCGCGGACTATCTGGACGTGCACCCCATGACTATATATAAATATGTCAAAGATGGCAGGATTCCGGCATTTAAGGTAGGTGACAGCTGGAGGATCAGAAGGGACTCTATCGATAAATGGATAAGGGATAGCGAGAATAGAAACGGAGGAAGCAAATAAAGAGATATCTAGCCATCATAACAGGCATTTTACTTTTGTGTACAGCCAATGCATTTGCTCTTGGCGGCGGCGGATTCAGGAACGAGACGGCCCTGGACGCTGAAGCTAATGGCATGGCAGACTGTTTTGTGGCGCAGGCAGATTCTCCGTCCGCAGTGCATTACAATCCCGCAGGCCTCGTGCAGCTCGATGGAAATTATGTCAGGGTAGGCAATACGACTTTGGCCCCAAGAAATTACCAGAAAAACTCAGCCGGCAACGAGAGTTATATGCATATGCAGACCTTTAATATACCCAGCCTCTACCTTGTCAATGATATCGGATTCGAGGATTGGAAATTCGGATTGAGCGTGACTTCGCCGTACGGCCTTGGCGTAGACTGGGCAGACGACAGCTTTTCGCGTTACCAGGCAACAGAATATGATCTGGAATGTTATCAGGTAAACCCGACCGTTGCCTACAAGGTCAATGACGCGCTTTCCGTAGGGGTCGGTATTGACTACATGAAATCTTATGTATCAAGACACAAGAGGCTGTCCGCATTAGCAGGCGAAGGGGATTTTCATTTAAAGGGAGACGATGACGCCTGGGGGTATAACGTCGGGCTTCTCTACAGGCCTTCGGAGCAGCACAGCTTTGGCGTTTCTTACAGGAGTGAGATAGAACTTACGTACGTTGGCCACGCCTCGCTTAGCAATCTGGCTGCCGGTGCTTATGGACCCCCTCTTTTTCCAGATAACTACGTGACAGGCATGAAGTCTGACCTTACATTGCCGCAGAGCCTTGCTGTAGGATACGCGTACAGGCCGAATGAGAAGTGGACAATCGAATTTGACTGTGAGTGGACGGATTGGACATCCATCCAGGAGGATTATATAAAATGGACAGACGAGATAGATCCCACGCGCCTGTCGGTTTTGAATGATGGCAATCCATCTTCAAAAGATTGGCATGCCTCCATGGCTTACGGCATAGGCACCCAGTATAAGGCCAATGAAAAATGGACCCTGAGGGGCGGATATCTCTTTTATGAAACGCCGATACCTGAAGCCAATTTTGACACAGCCCTGCCAGACGCAGACAGGCATGGCATCACCCTCGGCGCCGGCTATAGAGTAAACGAGGCGCTTACAATAGACCTGGCATATTTTGGCGTTTTGTTCGCAGAGAGAGACATTGATAACGACGTAAACGGAGGAAATTTAGACGGAAAATACAATGGCTACATAAACATCATCTCAGCGGGATTTACCTATAAATATTGATGGGATACGGAAGGAAGATAGAAACACAAGGGGAAGAGGCCA
>JABMRA010000102.1 GCA_013202925.1 Candidatus Omnitrophota bacterium
AGTAGCGCAGTTTGGCTAGCGCGCTTGCTTCGGGAGCAAGAGGTCGCGGGTTCGAGTCCCGCCTTCCCGACCACCTGCAACTTGGTGCTGTTTTTTCTGAAAAAAATCGAGGAGCAAAAAGGGGACAGGCTACTTTTTAGAAGGGCTGAACGATGCCAAGAATTGAACGGGGGTTAGTCGATGGTTTTATTTACCATGTGCTTAACCGGGGAAATGGCAAGCAGGAGATTTTCCACAAGGATCAAGATTACAAGGTCTTTATTGAATTAATGCAAGAAGCAAAAAAGAAACATCCTGTTAAGATTTTTGAATATTGTTTAATGCCGAACCACTTTCATATGGTGATGATGGTTGTTCAGGCCGAGGAATTTATTAGATATATGCAATGGTTGATGACAAGCCACGTACGCAAGTATCATGCACATTATGGAAGCACTGGCCATATATGGCAGGGTCGATATAAGAGTTTCATTATACAGGAGGGTGGTCATTTGTTGACTGTCTTAAGATATGTGATACGCAACCCTGTAAGGGCTGGCTTAGTCAAATCAGCCAAAGAATGGAGGTGGGCTTCTCATAATGGATCAGTTAACCCTGCAAGCCACAATTTATTACTTGATAAAGTACCTATAGAATTACCAGAAAAGTGGGATGAATATGTGAATGAGCCATTGACTGACGCAGAGATTGAAAGATTACATAGTAGCATAACTCGCGGAAGCCCTTACGGCGAAACAGATTGGCGTGAAAAAGTAAGCAAAGAATTGAGATTAGAATCTACAATTAGGCCCAGAGGAAGGCCAAGGAAGGATGGAGGAGGCTATAAAAAAAAGTAGCCTGTCCCCTTTTGCCTATCAAACGTATTCACGTATTTTATTCAGGTCATGTGCAGGGCGTTGGATTCAGGTTTACCGCGCAGGACACTGCGTCTGGATTGGGCCTGACAGGCTGGGTCAGGAATCTAAGAGACGGCGAGGTGGAACTCATTTGTGAAGGCGAAGAGAAAAAGCTCAAGGCATTCCTGGACAATATGGAGAAAGGTTTCCTGGGGCAGTACATCAGGAAGAAGGATATTGACTGGGAGGAGCCGACAAAGGAGTTCTCTGATTTTGACATAACATTTTAGGCGCGAGGCAATGAAGGATATAGAGAAAAAAATCAAAAAGCTCCGGGCATTGATCGATCATCACGACAAAAGATATTATGTTAAAAACAAGCCGGAGATCTCTGATCAGGAGTATGACCGGTTGATGAGCGAGCTCGAAAGGCTCGAACAGGCCCACCCTGGATTGGTCACGCCTGATTCACCGACCCAAAGGGTAAGCGGACAGGTCCTGGAAGGTTTTAAGAGCGTTGCGCACAGGGCGCCTATGCTCAGCATGGACAATACATATTCAGCCGAGGAAATAGAGGAATTCGATGAGCGGGTAAAGAAAAATCTCAAGGTGGACGCGCTGGATTATGTTGTTGAGTTAAAGATAGACGGTGTGAGCATCTCGCTTTTGTATGATAATGGAAAATTCATCCAGGGCGCCACGCGCGGCGATGGCTTCAAGGGAGATGACAGCACGATAAATCTGAAGACAATAAGGAGCCTGCCGCTAAGCGTAAGCGCTAAAAAGGGCGCGCGGATGCCAGAACTATTTGAGGCAAGGGGCGAGGTATATATGCCCCGAAGCGCGTTTTTAAAGATAAACAAGGAAAAGGAGAAGCAGGGGGAGGATGTCTTTGCCAATCCAAGAAATGCCGCGGCTGGTTCCCTGAAACTTCTGGACAGCTCTCTGGTTTCAAAGAGGCATCTGGACATGTGCATATACGGCGTAGGGTATGTAAAAGGCGCGGCATTCAACACGCAGTTTGAGGCGCTTCAGTTTTTGACGGAATCAGGGTTTCGCACAAGCCCTCATATTAAAAAGTGTCGTTCGATCAAGGAGGTCATTGAATATTGCAAGGAATGGGAGCATAAAAGAGAAAGACACCCGCTCGAATACGATATAGACGGCATGGTCATAAAGGTCGATTCATTCTCGTATCAGAAAAGGCTTGGGCAGACCAGCAAAAGCCCGAGATGGATGATAGCGTATAAGTTTCCGGCAGAGCGAAAAGAAACGCTTTTGCAGGATATCGTCGTGCAGGTCGGCAGGCAAGGTACGCTGACACCTGTCGCGGTCCTGAAGCCGGTTGAGTTGTCCGGCTCAACAGTCAGCCGCGCGACCCTTCACAACCAGGATGAGATCGTGCGCAAGGATATAAGGATAGGCGATCGCGTGATAATAGAAAAGGCAGGCGAGATAATCCCGCAGGTGGTAGAGGCGCTGAAACAGAAACGCACTGGCAGGGAAAAGAAATTTTCAATGCCGAAGAAATGCCCTGTCTGCAATTCTCACGTTGAGAGTGTCGAGGGCGAGGTCGCGCTTCGCTGTGAAAACCTGAGCTGTCCGGCGCAGTTAAAAGAGGGCATAAAGCATTTTGCCTCAAGGGAGGCAATGGACATAGAAGGCATGGGAGAGGCAAGCGCGGCACAGATAGTGGATAATAAAATGGTAGAGGATTACGGCGATATATATTATTTGAAACAGAAGGGTGTGGCATCACTTGAAAGGATGGCTGATAAGTCAGCGTCAAATCTGATCCAGGCCATTGAGAAGAGCAGGTCCAATGATTTAAACAGGCTGGTGTTTGGCCTTGGCATACGGCATGTTGGCGTAAGGGCCGCGTGGATCCTCGCAGTCAGGTTTAAGTCGCTTGACCGGATAGCAAAGGCAGAGATGGAAGAGTTTGAGAATATAAATGAGATAGGGCCTGTGATGGCAAAGAGCATATTTAATTTTTTCCGCAATAAAGAGAATAAAAAGGTGATTGAGAAGTTGAAACGGGCAGGTGTGAATACAGTGTCAAGTGTCAAGCCTCAGGTGTCAGGGAAAATAGAAGGCAAGACATTTGTCATCACTGGTTCGCTTGAGGGTTTTGCAAGAGAAGACGCGGAGGAACTTATAAGGCGTCATGGCGGCAACGCATCTTCGAGCGTGAGCAAGTCGACGGATTTTCTGGTGCTCGGCAAAGAGCCGGGCTCAAAATTCATAAAGGCAAAGAAATCAGGCGTAAGGATCATAAACGAGGCGGAATTCAAAAAGATGCTGGAATAGAGAGGGTGCTATGTTTAGAAACAGGACTTGGACTTTTATTTTTATTTTATTATTATGCGTATCCTTTACGGGTTGCGCGGGGCTGCAGAGAAAATTCGCCCGCAAGAAGAAAAAGCAGGAAGACAAATCGCCCATTGTCGTTAGCACGTATGATTATTCAAAGGAACTAAGGGTGGATGAACTCTATAAGAAACATCTTCTTTTCTGGCAGAGCTGGCAGACAGAGCTGCTGGGCAGGCTGGATGCTACTTATAAAAAGCGCACCTCGTGCTATGATTATACGGTCGCGAGCCTGACGGAGATGAAGAAATATCTCGCGAGCCCCAAGGCCGAAGAACTCGAGGTGTTTATAAAAAATATCAAAAGCATCGACCCTGTAATAAAGAAGAAACACCTGTCAAGGGGCGAGAAGAACAGGATAAAGAACCTGCTTGAGAAGACCAAGCGGCAGATCGACAAAAGTTTTTCCTACTCTGACGTTAAGGATTATCTGGAATTAAGGAAGCAGAAATGATCATCAAGACTATCGTTGTCGGGATGATGGAGGCAAATTGTCATATCGTAGGAGACGAGACGACAAAAGAGGCCTTTGTCATAGACCCTGGAGGGGATTACAGGAAGATAAAAAAGGCCATTGACGCTGAAGGCCTGAAGGTGCAGGCAGTCGTCAATACCCACGGCCATGGAGACCATATAGGCGCTGACGGGAATTTTGACAGCCCGGTATGGATACACCGGTTGGACGCTGAATTTCTGAAGGACCCATCGAAGAATCTTTCAGGCAGTTTCGGTTTTTTACTTAAGACAAAGACAGCATCCAGGCTTTTAGAGGACGGCGACAGGTTAAAGATAGGCAGGTATAGCCTGGAGGTCATTCATACACCCGGGCATACACCAGGTTCTATATGCCTGAAGGGTGACGGCGTTATTTTCACCGGAGATACGCTTTTTTGCGAAGGCATGGGCAGGACTGATTTTGCGTACGGCTCGGAAAAGGATATAGTGCATTCTATAAAAGAGAAGCTGTTGACCCTGGCTGATGAGTATGTAGTTTATCCTGGACATGGGCCTAGCACAACGATAGGAAACGAAAGAAGAAA
>JABMRA010000103.1 GCA_013202925.1 Candidatus Omnitrophota bacterium
CGTGATTAGTGATTCGTTATCAAACCTGGCGCGCTTTCTTTGTAAAAGAAAGGCCAGTCTCGGCGCAGACGGGCTTTTGGTTTTGGAGAAATCCAAGAAGGCAGACTTCAGGATGAGGATATTCAATGCAGATGGCAGCGAGGCAGAGATGTGCGGTAATGGCATGAGATGCGCGGCGTTGTATTTTGGCAAGAAGGGCAAGGTAAGGATCGAGACAATAGCAGGCATGTACGAGGCCGAGATCACAGGCAAGGATAAGGTCAGGATAAAGATGGAAGGGCCAAGGGATTTAAAACTGGATATCCCTATCGCGGCGAATGACAGAAAAATAAAGGTAAATTACATAGATAGCGGCGTGCCGCATGTAGTGATCTTTGTTCAGGGCCTTGACAAGGTCGACGTGGGGTCCATTGGGCGGACCGTAAGATATCACGAAAGATTTAAGCCAAGAGGCGCGAATGTTGATTTTGTTGAAGTCATAGATGATAAAAATATAAGGATGAGGACCTATGAAAGGGGCGTTGAAGGAGAAACGCTTGCGTGCGGCACAGGGGCAGTGGCATCGGCTATAATCAGCAACAGGCAGCAGGCAACAAGCAACAAGGTGAATGTGCACGTAAAGGGCGGGGTCTTAAAGGTTTATTTTGAAAATAAAAAAGGCCGGATCGAAGATGTATTTTTAGAGGGTGAAGCAAAAGAAGTCTATAAAGGAGAGGTGGAGTATGTTTGAAGGTTCAATGGTGGCGATCGTAACGCCGTTTAAAAAAGGCAAAGTGGATGAGAAAAAATTGGCAGGGCTTGTGGAGTTCCATATTAAAAATGGCACCAGCGCCATTGTGCCATGCGGCACAACAGGGGAATCCGCAACGCTTTCCTATGAGGAACACGAGCGCGTAATAGAGGTCGTGATAGAGGCGGCGAATAAAAAGGTCCCTGTTATCGCAGGGACCGGATCCAACAATACAGCTGAGGCTATCATGCTGACCAAACACGCAAAGGCCGCAGGGGCGGATGCGTCGCTCCAGATATCGCCTTATTACAACAGGCCTACGCAGGAAGGGCTGTATCAGCATTTCAAAAAGATAGCTGAAGAGACGGCAATACCTTTGATCGTCTATAATATTCAATCGCGCACAGGCGTGAATATACTGCCGGAGACAATGGCGCGGTTAAGCAAGGTAGAAAATATCGTAGGCGTAAAAGAGGCAAGCGGGAATCTGGACCAGATGTCGCAGATCCGCACTTTATGCGACAGGGATTTTGATCTGATTTCAGGCGACGACAGCCTGACCTTGCCTATTCTTGCAATAGGCGGCACAGGGGTTATCTCAGTCGTGGCCAATGTCGTCCCAAAAGATGTCGCGGCAATGACCGCGAGATTTAAAAAAGGCGACATAGCAGGCGCAAGAAAACTGCATTATAAACTTCTGCCTCTTATAAAGGCGATGTTTATAGAGACAAATCCTATTCCTGTCAAGACAGCAATGGGGTTGATGGGCATGATAGAGCCGGACCTGCGGCTTCCCATGTGCGCAATGTCTGAGGCAAATTTGAAAAAGCTCAAAGACACCTTAAAGGAATACGGATTGTTGTAAGGACGTGTCTGTGTAATCATTTTATAAGGAGTCGTTATGATCAAGATTACTATCAGCGGTATATCCGGGAGGATGGGGAAAAGGATCGGCGCCATGGCCTTTAAGGACAAGGATTTTAAGATTGTGGGCGCGCTGGAGGCCAAAGAAAATCCTGCAGTAGGAAAGGACATAGGTGAGGTCCTTGGTCTCGCTAATATCGGCGTCAAGGCCGCATCTGACTTTACTAAAGGGGTTTCTGGCTGCGACGTATTGATAGAGTTTACCTATCCTGATCCAACAATGGAGCATTTGAAGGCAGCCTGCAAGGGAAAGGTCGGGATGGTAATAGGTACCACTGCCCTGTCTGCGCAGCAGATAGAGGAGATAAAAAAAGCGTCTGAAGAGATCCCGATAGTCTTCTCTCCCAATATGAGCATTGGCGCGAATCTGCTTTTTAAGATCACAGAAGAGATCTCCGGCGCATTGGGTAAGGATTACAACGTTAAGATAACAGAGGCGCATCACAAACACAAAAAAGACGCGCCCAGCGGGACAGCCAAGAGATTAGGCGAGGCAGTAATGAAGGCAAG
>JABMRA010000104.1 GCA_013202925.1 Candidatus Omnitrophota bacterium
GTAGGTCAACTCGCAATGACGTCAGGTTTTCGTCATTGCGAAGCGTCTTACAGAGGCTCCTAGTAGGTCAACTCGCAATGACGTCAGGTTTTCGTCATTGCGAAGCGTCTTACAGAGGCTCCTAGTAGGTCAACTCGCAATGACGTCAGGTTTTCGTCATTGCGAAGCATCTTACAGAGGCCCCTAATGAAGCAATCGCATAAATGAATATTCTAATCTATTTTGTCTTATCAATGGCGGTTTTGTTTTTGAGTTACAGGATCAGCCTGTCCAGGGCCCTTGTCTTTTCTGCGCTTGCAAGTTTATTTATTCTGATACATAGGAGGGGCCTTTCTCCTTACGAGACATGGGTGTATTTGTTATTCATAAACACACTGCCTATTGCCGCAGAGAGGTTCAAAAAGGATTTTGATAGACATAAGGGAGGCATGCGGGCCAGATTTGAAGAGGTAAAGGGCTCATACGAAGGCCTCATGCAGAAGGACAGGCGCGAGATAGGATCAAACCTTGAAAAAGAAAAAAGATTACAGCAGGTCTTGTCTTTATACGAGATATCCAAAGACATGTCCAGTTCTCTCGCGTTCGAGGGTATATTCAGCATATTCTCGTCCACGCTGAAAAAATCATTCAGGTTCAGGTCGTCGAGGCTCGTGCTTCTAAAGGGCTCAAGGGATATAGAGGCAGTATATCAGATCGAACTTGGCCAGAGGATCGGCAAGGTTGTCCTGGACGGCCTTGATAGGGAGCTTGTGAATATCGCGGTCGAGACCAAAAAGACGATCTCCATTTCACCGCAGGAACATCCGGAATTCTCAAGAAGGTTGTCTGTTATAAAGACGTTCGAGACGCTGGTATCCATACCGCTTTTTGTTGAAGAACGAATAGCCGGTGTCTTATATATCGAGAATATACACGGGACGCATTTTGAGAATTTTATAATCCTGGCGGCCCAGTTTGCCATACAGTTCCAGAAAGTGATCCTGTATAAGAAGGTGCAGGAGATGTCGATTACGGATTCCCTGACAGAGATCAGCACCAGGAGATATTTCCTGGAGAGATTTTTAGAGGAGATCAGGAGGTCCATGCGTCACAAATCGAATCTGGCATTTCTTATGCTGGACCTGGACCATTTTAAAGAGAAAAATGACAGATTCGGGCACCTGGTCGGCGATGTCATCTTAAAAGAGGTCGCTGTTATTCTTAAATCCGATCTGCGAGAAATAGATATCATCGGCAGATACGGCGGGGAAGAATTTTCAATAGTGCTTGCCGGAACCGGAAGAGAGGGCGCGTTTCAGGTCGCGGAACGTATCAGGCAGAGCACAGAGGGCGCGGTTTTCAAGGCATACGATGAGGCGGTCTCCACTACTGTCAGCATAGGGGTCAGTGTTTTCCCGGATGATGGGGTGGATAGAGAGGCCCTGATCGAGACAGCTGACAAGGCCCTTTACAAGGCCAAGGAGACCGGCAGGAACAGGGTGTGTTAAGTTATCTGGCCGAACTTATCCCCCCTGCATTCTTGCCCCCTGAAATTGCTTCGCAATTTCTAGGGGCAGAATGCAAGAAGGGGGGATTAATTCGCCCCCGCCGTTTTGATTCGCTTTTGCATAATGCAAAACGAATCAGCGGGGGCTCATTAAAAAAAACAGTTGCATTGCGCGGGTATTTACGCTATCATAACTAAATATGTCAAAACGAGTTAAGATTGGAATCGATCTGGGAGCGACGCGCATAAAAATGGCGCTTGTGGACCACCGGGGCAGGGTCTCTTACAGGCGCGAGGTAGAGACGCCTCTTAATGTAAAGAGGCCCGAGCTTATCAGCTCCCTTGTGAATAATATAAGGGGTATATTAAAGGAATCCGGCTTAAAGAAGAAGAATATCGTCGGAATCGGCATAGGGGTGCCTGGCCCTGTAGATTCCGAAAAGGGCATTGTCCGTTATTTCCCGAATATAAAAGGATGGGAAGGGGTGCCGCTTAAGTCCATATTGCAGGCGAGATTGGGCATAAAGGTGGCCCTGGATAACGACGTAAACGCGATGACCCTGGGCGAATACAGATTTGGGGCTGGCAGGGGAGTAGAGAACCTGGTTTGTCTTACGCTTGGCACAGGTGTTGGCGGAGGACTGATCATAAACGGTGAGATCTACAGAGGCAGTACAATGTGCGCGGGAGAAGTCGGGCATATACCTATCAATGAAAAAGGGCCCAGGTGTAACTGCGGAGGCATAGCTTGTATTGAAAGATATATAGGAAATAGATATGTGCTAGATAGGTCAAAGAAGGCCCTTGGAAAAAAAATAACCCTTGAGCGCGTGGATATCCTTGCGAAACAAGGCAATAAAAAGGCAAAGGCGATCTGGGAAGACGTTGGCAGAAAATTAGGCATAGCCCTTACAGGCGTTGTCAATCTATTGAACCCTGATCTGATCGTTGTAGGCGGCGGAGTCAGTAAGGCCGGGGAATTGATTTTACGGCCGTTGAGGCAGGAGATCAGGGCCCGCGCAATGAAGGATCAGGCCAAACACGTAAAGGTTGTCCGGGCAAGGCTCGGAGATAATGCCGGCATAATCGGCGCCTCGCTATTAGTGTAGGATGAGGGGATGAAAAAGAGACATTATCTTATTATAATACCAGTGCTTTGGTTCGTTAGCTGGCCAATGCCTTTACATGCGCAGGAGTCAGCGCGGCCTGTTGAGGTGAACGGCGACCAGGTAGAATATTTCCCAAAAGAGAAAAAGGTGGTAGGGGTCGGCAGCGTATCCATTGACTACGGAAACACAGTGCTTACCTGCGACAAGATAACGGTCTTCACAGAGACAAAGGACGCGGAAGCAGAAGGCAATGTAATACTCAAAAGCCCGACAGGCGAGGTCAGGGGACAAAAGGTAAGATATAATTTTGAGACCAGAGAGGGAGAGATCATAAAGGTAAGGGTAAAATCAGGCGACTGGTATGCAGGAGGGGACAAGGGAGACCTCCTTCCTGACGGCTCAGTGAGTGTGAAAGACGGTTACCTGACGAGCTGTGACCTGGCAGAGCCGCACTACAAGATCTCTGCAAAAAACGTGACTATCTATCCCGGGAACAAGGTCGTCGCGAAAAACGTGGTCTTCAAGGTCGGGGCTGTACCTATCGCGTATGTGCCGAGATATGATTACTCTATAGACGCGGAGTGGCCTACGCTTGATATTATCCCGGGGAAAAAGAAAAAGTGGGGGTTCTTCGCGCTTACCAGCTACAGATACGCCATAGACGAGGACAACAAGCTTACCCTCAGGCTGGACGAGAGGGAGAAATGGGGCTTTGGCGAAGGCATTGACTATAGTTATGGCCTTGGGAGTTTCGGGCAAGGTATCCTAAAGACCTATTACACGCACCAGCGCGACAGGGACAGGGATGAGATCGGCACAAGGGCTGAGGAGGAAAGATACAGGGTGCAGTTAAGGCATCGCGTGGACCCGAGAGACAGCATGACCGCTATCATGGAATATCACAAGCTCAGCGACACGGACATGACAAAGGATTTTTTCTACAGGGAGGAATATGACAGGGAGCCATCGCCGGAGTCCTATTTTTATTTACTCGAGAGGCAGCCTGAATACGCCCTGAGCTTCCTGGCGCGCAAGAGGGTAAACCGGCACCAGAGCGTGGTAGAGCGCCTGCCTGAATTGAGATTCGATCTAAAGGACCAGGCCTTGTTCGGCCTGCCTATTTATTATAAATCAGACATGACTTACGTGGACCTGAACAGTAAGACCGGCAGCAGCGCTACTGACAGCGACGTTATCAGGTTTCACACCGACGATAAACTTTCCCTGCCCCTGCGGCTTGTGGATTTTTTGAGCGTCGCGCCTTTTGCAGGGGTAAAAGGGACATATTACAGCAAGGATATAAACGGAGACGAGGATGAACTCAGGGACGCGTTCTACACAGGCATAGACCTCAGCACGAAGTTCTTGAAGACATACGACGCGTCAGGGAGATTTTTAGGCGTGGATTTTAATAAACTCCATCACATCATCACCCCTACCATTGAATATGAATATATACACGAACCATCCACCTTGCCCGGCATGCTGCAGCAGTTTGACGACATCGACAGCATAGACAGGAAAAGCACCTTCAGTCTGGGTTTTGAGAACAAACTCCAGACCAAAAGGATGGTGGATGGAAATTTAACGACATTTGACCTGGGATATCTTTTGCTAAAGGGGGATTATCTGTATAAACCCGAGAACGGCAGCCGCTTTTCAGACGTAACAGCGGATCTGGAGATCACGCCCTATAGCTGGATGAGGATCGAGTCCGACACCCAGTATGACCCAGCCACAAGGGATTTTCAGAGCTGGAACACGGATCTATTTATGCACAGAGACGACTGGAGGTTGGGTTTTGGCTCCAGATACTGGCAGGACACAGAGCACGAGCTTACTTCAGAACTTTTCTACAAACTGAACAATGAATGGTCAGTCAGGCTTTTCGGAAGATATGATTTAAAACAGGTCGAGTCAAGCGGCCAGAAGATAGTCAACAGGTTCGACAACAAGGAAATAACCATCATAAAGGACCTGCATTGCTGGATAGCTGAGACCAGCCTGGAGGTCGGCAGGGACGGAGGCGCTACTGTATGGTTTGTCATGAAGCTCAAGGCCTCCCCAAAGGTAGCGTTTGATTTCAACGATTATTATCCGTATCCGAAGGAGAAAAGATGAGAGTATTGGTAACTGGCGGAGCGGGGCTGGTAGGTTCGCACACCGCGGAATATTATGCTAAAAAGGGCGATGAAGTTATAGTGCTTGATAATTTGATGAGGTCTACGCTGTTCGGATATGATAAAGAGAGTGTAGAATTCAATTGGAATTATCTGGCGCAGATTGACAACATAAAGAGGATCAAGGGGGATATAAGGGAGGAGAAGGATGTAATGAATGCCCTGGGTAAAGGCGTTGATGTAGCGATACATACAGCGGGCCAGCCAGGCGTTCCTCTTTCCGCGAAGATCCCCAGAGAAGACTTTAGTATAAATGCCTATGGCACACTAAACGTCCTTGAGTGCACCAGGCAGGTCTCTCCAAAGGCAGCCTTTATTTATTGCTCTACAAACAAGGTCTACGGCGAGAACGTAGATACCATTCCCCTTGAGGAGAAAGAGACAAGATATACCTACAAAAGCAAAAAAGGCGTTCCTGAGGGATTGTCTGTTGATCTAACAGGCCATACCCCTTACGGCGCGTCAAAATATACAGGAGATATTTACACGCAGGAATACGGACATATCTACGGCATGAAGACAGCAGTATTCCGCATGTCCTGTATCTATGGGACAAGACAGTTTGGTTTTGAAGATCAGGGCTGGGTGGCATGGTTTGTTATCGCGAATCTTACCGGACAGCCTATTGTTATTTACGGCAACGGCAAACAGGTCAGGGATCTATTATACGTCGAGGATCTGGTCGAGGCGTACGATAAGTTTATAAACAGCAGCGTAACACATGATGTCTTTAATATCGGCGGAGGCCCGAGAAACACCACCTCGCTTCTGGAATTCATCTCGCTCGTAGAACAAAAAACAGGTATTAAATTTAGAAAGATAGAGCATAAAGAATGGCGGCCCAGCGACCAGAGGGTGTATATCTCTGATATCTCCAAGGTCTCAAAGGCGCTTGACTGGAAACCAAAGATAAATCCTGAAAAGGGCCTTGAGCGGCTGATCGAGTGGGTCGGCGCAAACACCAAATTTTTCATATAAAAGGAGAAGGAATGAACATTTGTATAGTTGGCGCGGGATATGTAGGGCTGGTTACAGGGGCGTGCTTTGCGGACCTGGGCCACAAGGTCATCTGTGTTGATAATGACAGGAAAAAGATAGAAGCGCTTAAAAAGCTGAAGATGCCTTTTTACGAGAAGGGCCTCCATGATATGGTAAAGAGGAACGTAAAGGCCAAGAGGCTTTCTTTTTCATCCCGCATAGAAGAAGGCGTGAAAAAATCCATTGTTATTTTTATCTGCGTCGGCACACCTCCCAGGCCGAGCGGAGAGGCGGACCTTTCGTCAATAGAGCATGTAGCGACTGAAGTAGCCAGGAATTTGTCCTCGTATTGTATCGTAGTTGAAAAAAGTACAGTCCCTGTTAAAACAGGTAAATGGGTCGAGCATACAATAAAGCTGAACGCCAGGAAAAAGGTAAAGTTTGACGTGGCATCTAATCCTGAGTTTTTGAGAGAGGGCACGGCCATAGATGATTTTTTGCATCCTGACAGGATCGTGATCGGCGTGGAGTCAAAGAAGGCAGAAAAGATCCTCTTGGATTTATATAAGGGGATCGACGCAGAGGTCGTGGTAACTGACATAAAAAGCGCGGAGTTGATAAAGCACGCCTCGAATTCATTCCTTGCGACAAAGATCTCCTTTATAAATTCGGTGGCGAATATCTGCGAGAGGACAGGCGCGAATATCGCGGAGGTGGCGCACGGGATGGGACTTGACACCAGGATAGGAAAGAGTTTTTTAAGAAGCGGCATAGGTTACGGCGGATTCTGTTTTCCAAAGGACCTGGACGCGTTTATACATATATCCGGCAAACTGGGGTATGATTTTGGGATACTGAAGGCAGCCAGAAAGGTCAACGAGGAACAAAAGGCGCTTTTTGTCAGAAAGATCGAGGAGGCGCTGTGGATCGTAAAGGCAAAGACAGTGGGTATCCTTGGCCTGGCCTTTAAGCCAAATACCGACGATATGAGGTTCGCGCCCTCCATTGATATAATCGATTCCTTAAAGGAAAACGGCGCCAAGATAAAGGTCTATGACCCGCAGGCAATGGAAAAGGCGCGTGGTGTTTTAAAAGGTGTTACATTCTGCAAGGACCCTTACGAGGCAGCCATGAATAGCGACGCCCTTGCGATTGTAACAGAATGGCATGAGTTTGAGGTAATGGATCTGGACCGTATAAAAAAGCTGATGAAAAAGCCATTGGTTGTAGACGGCAGAAATATCTTTGATCCGCAGAGAATGAAAGAGATGGGGTTTGAGTATATTTCGATAGGGAGATAGTTAAGTGATAAAAGATGTGCAGGTGAAAAAGCTTAAATTGATCCCTGATGAGCGCGGCAGGTTGATGGAGATCCTCCGCTCCGACGAGGAGTTTTTCCAGAAATTCGGCCAGGTCTATATGACAACCGCCTATCCCGGGGTAGTAAAGGCATGGCATTATCACAAAAAGCAGGATGATTATTTTACATGTATCTCCGGCGCGATGCGTCTCGCGCTTTATGACGCGCGCGAAGATTCACCTACATATAAAGAGGTAAATGATTTTATTGTAAGCCTGGATGCCCCGATGCTGATCAAGATACCGAGGCTTGTATACCATGGATTTAAATGCGTAGGAGACAAAGAGGCAATAGTCATAAATACGCCTACAATGCCGTATAATTCAAAAGACTCGGATGAATACCGGTTGGACGCGTTTAAAAACGATATACCGTATGACTGGAGAAAATAAAATAGGCTGAGGTCGAGGTTAAGGTTAAGAAGAACCCTCAGCCTCAACTTTATCCTCAGCCTTAACGTACTATCTAGTGAGGTAAAAATGAAAGGCATAATATTAGCAGGCGGACTTGGTAAGAGGCTAGAGCCCCTGACCCGAATTACCAACAAGCATCTTCTTCCCGTCTATAGTAAGCCAATGATATTTTATCCTATCCAGACCCTTGTGGATGCCGGCATAAAGGATATCCTCATAGTTACAGGCGGAAACCACGCAGGCGAATTCCTGCGGCTCCTGGGAAATGGCAAGGAATTCGGCCTAAAGCACATTAATTATACCTACCAGAAGGGCGAAGGCGGTATCGCGGAGGCGCTTGGCCTGGCAGAACATTTTGTAGATAAGGATAAGATGGTTGTTATCCTGGGAGACAATATCATTGAAAAGTCCATCCGGCAGTATGTGGATGATTTCGCAAAGCAACCAAAGGGTGCAAAGATACTCCTTAAAGAGGTGGAGGATCCTGAGAGATTTGGAGTGCCTGAATTAAAAGGGGATAAGATTATAAAGATAGAAGAAAAGCCAAAAAAGCCTAAATCTAGATATGCTGTTACAGGGATCTACATGTATGACGCAAGGGCGTTTGATATAATAAAGACACTGAAGCCGTCTGGCAGGGGCGAGCTTGAGATCACAGACGTGAACAATGACTATATATCTCATAACGAAATGACATTTGCAGTATTGGACGGCTGTTGGACAGATTGCGGCACGCACGAGTCATTGCTGAGGGCTAACAATTTAATAGCGGGTAGCGGATAGGAAGATTTTTTTATTTTTCTATACGCTATACGCTAAACGCTAAAAAGGCAGGTCTATGAGATTATTAATTACAGGCGGCTGCGGATTTATTGGCTCGAATTTTATCAGGTATATTCTGCGTAAATACAAGAACTGCAAGGTCGTAAACCTTGATAAACTTACCTACTGCGGCCGTCGCGAAAACCTGAAGGATATCGAAAAAGACCGCCGCTATAGATTTGTAAAAGGCGACATCTGTAACGAGCCGCTCGTCAACAGATTGACCCGCAGCTGCGATGCGATCTTGAATTTCGCGGCATCCACACATGTAGATAGGTCTATCGTTGATGCCTCGGATTTTATACACACCAATGTCAATGGCGTGCGCGTGCTCCTGGACGCAGCAAAGAAAAACAGGATCAAGAGATTTATAAATATATCGACGGATGAGGTATACGGAAGCATTAAAAGAGGGTCTTTTAAAGAAACAAGCCTTCTTCATCCGAATTCACCCTATGCTGCGTCAAAGGCAGGAGGCGACCATCTGGCCCTGGCATATTATACGACCTTCAAGACGCCGGTCATCATCACAAGAAGCAGTAATAATTTCGGGCCGTATCAGTTTCCGGAAAAGGTTATCCCATTGTTTATTACAAATCTGCTGGAAAATAAGAAAGTGCCGCTTTACGGGGACGGTTTGAATGTGCGGGACTGGCTGTATGTGCTGGATAACTGCAGGGCCATTGATACAGTATTGCGCAAAGGAAAACCAGGCGAGATCTATAATATCGGCGGCGGCTATGAGATACCCAATATAAAGCTCACACGCGCAATATTAAAGCTTGTGGGCAAAACCAGCAGCATGGTAAAATACGTGCCTGATAGACTGGGCCATGACAGGCGCTATTCCATTGATTCAACAAAGATAAGAAAGCTTGGCTGGCAGCCGACAAAGAGTTTTGGTGCAGCAATAAAAGAGACAGTGGAATGGTATGAGAATAACAAAACGTGGTGGAAGAAGATAAAATGCTAAATGAGCTAAAATCCAAGATCAAGGATAAAACCGCGAATATCGGCATAATCGGCCTGGGTTATGTGGGCCTGCCCCTTGCGGTAGAATTTGCCAAGGCCGGCTTCACTGTAACAGGGTTTGACACCGAAGAAGCCAAGATCTCGCATATTAAGAAAGGCGAATCATACATACCGGATGTCTCATCCAAGGATGTCAAGGGTTTGGCATCATCCGGGAAATTACAAGCTACCTCTGATAAAAAATCATTAAACAAGATGGACGTCATCATCATATGCGTGCCCACGCCTCTCAGAAAGACCAAGGAGCCGGATATATCATTTATCCTCGCGGCAGCGGAAGATATAAATGCCAATCTCAGAAAAGGTCAGCTTATAGTCCTTGAAAGCACTACTTACCCCGGCACAACAGAAGAGGTGATACTCCCGAAGTTAGGAGGGAATGGCCTGAAGGTAGGCAAGGATTTATACATAGCATTTTCCCCTGAAAGGGTAGACCCGGGAAACGCGAAATACAAGACAAAGGACATCCCTAAGATAGTAGGCGGCATTACAGACATCTGCACCGAGCTTGCCAGGTTTTTATATTCTCAGATAATCAAAGAGGTGATCACTGTCTCGAACACGCGCGCGGCAGAGATGGTGAAGCTCCTTGAAAATACATTCCGCGCCGTAAATATAGCCCTTATAAATGAGCTGGCGCTTGCATGCAATAAAATGGACCTCGACATCTGGGAGATCATCGACGCTGCGAAAACAAAACCATTTGGTTTTATGCCGTTTTTTCCAGGGCCCGGCCTGGGAGGGCACTGCCTTCCTTGCGACCCGATCTATCTTTCATGGAAGGCGCGGAACCATGGTTTTGAGGCGCGCCTCATAGAGCTCGCGGCAGAGATCAATTCACGCATGCCGCACTATATTGTTGATAAGATAATCGACGCATTAAATGAACAGAAAAAAGCGCTCAAGGGCTCAAAGGTCCTTGTAATCGGAGTCACGTATAAAAAAGACATAAATGACACAAGGGAATCTCCTGCGCTTACGATAATGGATTCCCTGCTTGAAAAAGAGGCGAAACTCCAGTATCATGATCCGCTTGTTTCAGATTTTCAGGTGGACGGGTTAAAGTTAAAATCCATAGACCTGACCAAAGAGAACATTGGTTCGAGCGACTGCGTTGTAATATTGACAGACCATTCCAACGTGGATTATAAACTGATAGTGGATAGCGCGAATCTCATTATTGACACGCGCAATGTATTGAAGGAGTTCAAGGGAAACAGCAAGATAGTAAAATTATAAACAGTTGTCATTGCGAGGAGCAAAGCGACGAAGCAATCTAAAAGCATGAGATTGCTTCGCTTCGCTCGCAATGACACCTATGCGGAGAGAAGGTATTATGTATTTTCTTGTCACTGGTGGGGCTGGTTTTATCGGCTCGCATATAGTTGATGCGCTTGTAAAAAATGGCGATAAGGTAGCAGTTATCGATGATTTTAGCTCTGGCCTGCGCGAGAATTTACAAGGCGCAGCGGATAAGATAGAGCTTGTAGAAGGCGATATAAGAGACAAGGTCATCGTCAGTAAAATCATGCAGGGCGTTGACTATGTACTTCACCAGGCAGCATTGAGGAGCGTGCCAAAGTCGCTTGGGAATCCAGCGCTCTATAATGATGTAAATATAAACGGGACACTGAATATCCTGACAGCGGCTAAAGAGGCAAAGGTAAAGCGCGTGGTTTTTGCCTCATCCAGCTCTATTTACGGAGAGACTGACAGACTCCCTGAAAAAGAGGATTTTCTGCCGCTTTTGATCTCACCATATGCCCTTACCAAGCTTGCCGGCGAATATTATTGCAGGATATTTAGCGAGATTTACGGGCTTGAGACAGCATCGCTTCGTTACTTCAATGTATTCGGGCCCAGGCAGAGCCTGGAAAACCAATACGCTGTTGTAATACCCAAGTTTATTACATGCATGCTCAGGGATGAAGCCCCGCCTATCCACGGCGATGGTAAACAGACGCGCGATTTTACTTATGTAGAGAATGTGGTTCAGGCCAATATAAAGGCCGCTACAACGCCTGGTGTAAAATGCGAGGTCTTAAATATTGCCTGCGGCAGGGCCTATAGCGTGCTGGATATCGTTAAATACGTAAATAAGATCCTTAAAAAGGATATAAATCCAAAACTAGGCCCTATACGGCCAGGAGACGTGAAGCATACACTGGCAGATATAGCTAAGGCAAAGAAGCTCATAAAGTTTGATCCAAAGGTCGGATTTGAACAAGGGCTTATAAAGACAGTAGAATATTTTTCGGAGGCAAAATGAAGAAAGCTCTTATCACAGGCATCACTGGCCAGGACGGCGCATACCTGTCAAGATTACTTTTAGAAAAGGGCTATGAAGTCCATGGTATTGTCAGGCGCGTTGCGCTGGAAGACCCTGAACATCGCCTGTGGCGCATAAAGGATATACTGGGGAAACTGAATCTTCATTCCGGTTCCCTTGAGAGCTACGCTAGCTTATTCGACGTGGTAGAAAAGGTCAAGCCGGACGAATGTTATCACCTGGGTGCCCAGAGTTTTGTGAGTTATTCCTTTGAGGATGAATTTTCCACTATAAATACCAATATTAACGGCACGCATTATATCCTCTCAGCATTAAAAAACAAGGCGCCTAAATGTAAGTTTTACTTTGCCGCTAGTTCCGAGCAATTTGGCCAGGTTAAAGAAGTGCCGCAGAAAGAGACCACTCCATTTCATCCGCGCTCGCCATATGGCATATCAAAAGTCGCTGGTTTTGATCTGACCCGTAATTACCGCGAGGCATACGATCTCTTTGCCTGCAACGGTATACTTTTTAACCACGAATCCCCCATGCGCGGATATGAGTTTGTCACACGAAAGATATCCAGAGGTGTTGCCAAAATAAAATCAGGACTTAGCAAAGAATTACGACTTGGTAACCTTGACGCAAAAAGAGACTGGGGATTTGCAGGAGATTTTATAGAGGCAATGTACATGATGCTCCAGCAGGATAAGCCGGATGATTATGTGATTGCTACCGGTGAGACGCACACAGTCAAGGAATTTGCAGAGCTTGCTTTTAGCCATGCAGGCCTTAACTGGAAGGAGCATGTAAAGACAGACGAGACATTATTCAGGCCTGCGGAGGTCCATGAATTAAGAGGCGATTTTACTAAGGCCAGGAAGAAACTTGGTTGGAAGCCAAAGGTGGCTTTTGAAGAATTAGTCAAGATGATGGTCGATGAAGATCTAAAAAGGGTAGGAAGTGGCTAAAACAGCATTGATTACAGGCGGGGCAGGGTTTTTAGGTTCGCATTTGTGCGAGCGCTTCCTGAAAGAGGGCTATAAGGTCATATGCATGGATAACCTTATAACAGGCACTCTTTCCAATATAACTCACTTTGAAAAAAATCCGGGATTCAAATTCATAAGGCATGATGTCTCAAAATACATAGATATCGACGATAAAATAGACATTGTCCTGCATTTCGCCTCTCCCGCAAGCCCGGTAGATTACCTGAATTATCCTATCCAGACGCTCAAGGTAGGTTCCCTGGGCACGCATAATGCCCTCGGAGTCGCAAAAGAGAAAAAGGCCAGATTTCTGCTTGCCTCCACTTCAGAGATCTACGGGGATCCAAAGATCCATCCCCAGCCTGAAACCTATTACGGCCACGTAAATTGTGTAGGGCCCAGGGGCGTATACGACGAGGCAAAACGCTTTGCAGAGGCCATTACCATGGCCTATCATAAGACTCATAAGGTTGATACAAAGATAGTACGTATTTTTAATACATCAGGACCGAGGATGAGGAAGGATGATGGCAGGGCAGTCCCTAATTTTATAAATCAGGCTTTAAAAAATGAGCCTATTACTGTTTATGGTAAAGGCGCTCAGACCAGGTGCTTTTGTTTTGTATCAGACCTTATAGAGGGCATATATTTATTGAGTCAGTCAGATATCCACGGCCCTATAAATATCGGGAATCCAGAAGAGTTAAAGATCATAGACCTTGACAAAAAGATAA
>JABMRA010000105.1 GCA_013202925.1 Candidatus Omnitrophota bacterium
ATTCTCGAAGGAGAAGCTGGAGAAAGACCTTTTGAATATAATGAAGACGATCGCGTATCTCAGGAGAAATATGAATCCTAAGATAGCGCTTTTCAACATGGCTGTAGAGCTGAAGAGAGGCTGACATGCGAGAGGCAATACAGGTAAAATTGAGAGAGTCAGGGAATGTACTCTGTTACGATACAAATGGCATGCGGCCCAAGCTGGGGGATTATGTGATCGTTGAGGTCGAACGGGGTCAGGACTATGCTCAGGTAGTAAGAGGACAAGAGGTTATTTTAGAAAAGGACTCTGGTAAGCCATTAAGGAAGATCCTGCGTATAGCAACAAAGGAGGACGCGAACAGGATAAGCGAAAACAAGAAACGCACAAAAAGCGCCTTTCAGACATGCCAGAGGAAGATCCAGGAGCGCAAGCTGGATATGAAATTGATCGATGCGGAATATTCCTTTGACAGGACAAAGCTTATTTTTTATTTTACCTCCGAAGGCAGGGTGGACTTTAGGGAACTCGTCAAGGACCTCGCTCACATATTTAAGGTGAGGATAGAGTTAAGGCAGATAGGCGTCAGGGATGAGGCCAGGATGCTTGGAGGATTTAGCCATTGCGGAAGGCCTCTGTGCTGCGCGAGTTTTTTAAAGGGGTTCGAGCCTGTGACGATAAGGATGGCAAAGGAGCAGAATCTTCCTTTGAATCCTTCGAAGATCTCAGGGTGCTGCGGCAGGTTGATGTGCTGTCTGGGATATGAATACCAGAATTATAGAAAATATCTAAAGGGGCTTCCCAGGGAAGGGGAGCGGATAAAGACAAAGGAAGGAAAAGGCCGCGTCATAAGCGTTAATGCATTGAAGCGCAAGATAGTCGTTCGGTTGGAGGAAGGCAAACAGATCGAGCTGAATTATAACAAATAGGTGCCAGTAACCAATTAGTAACCCGTAACCAGTAACTAGTAACTAGGAATTTTTAAAAATACTGCTTACATGGCTTTTAAGCTCCTTATTCCTGGTTACCGGTTACGAGTTACTGGTTCCTGATTAGTGGCTACTAAATGATGAAATTCTACATCACCACTCCTTTATATTATGTAAACGGAAACCCGCATATAGGGCATTCCTATACCAATATCGCCTGTGATGCGCTGGCCCGATATAGGCGCTTCAGGGGCGATGAGGTCTTGTTCACTACAGGGACTGATGAGCATGGCCAGAAGATAAAAGAGGCAGCTGATGCAAAAGGTATGGAGCCAAGCAAGTTTGTAGATAACGTTGTGCCGAGATTTAAAGCCCTGTGGAAAAAGCTCAACATCTCTTACGATGATTTTATTCGCACCACGGAGAAGAGACATGGCGAGGTCGTGAAGAAGCTCCTGGAGATGTTTTATAAGAATGGGGACCTGTACGAAGGCGAGTACAGCGGGTGGTATTGCACGCCGTGCGAAAGTTTTTGGACAGGGACGCAGCTCGTTGACGGAAATTGCCCTGACTGTAAGAGGCCGGTGGAACATATAAAAGAGAAGAATTTCTTTTTCAGGATTTCAAAATACCAAAAGTGGCTCATAGATTACATTGATTCGCACGAGGATTTTATCCTGCCGAAGATAAGGCGCAATGAGGTCCTGAGTTTTCTTAAAATGCCTTTGAACGACCTGTGTATATCGAGGCCGAGGAACAGATTGTCGTGGGGAATAGACATTCCTTTCAGCAAGGACCATGTTACGTATGTATGGTTTGACGCGCTTATAAATTATATAACCGTATGCGGATACGGTTATGATCCTGCTAAATTTAAAAAGTTCTGGCCGGCCGACGTGCATATGATAGGCAAGGATATTTTGAGGATGCACGCTATTAACTGGCCTATCATGCTTCATGCCGCAGGCCTTGAGCCGCCGCGGCGGATCTTTGCGCACGGCTGGTGGAAGATGGGCGGTGCAAAGATGTCCAAGTCCAAGGGTAATATCATAGACCCCGTTGAGATGGTTGATAGATTCGGCGTAGACGCATACAGGTTCTTTCTTTTAAGAGAAGTGCCGTTTGGTGTGGACGGTTCTTTTTCAGAGGAGGCGCTTATTTCCAGGATAAACAGTGACCTTGCCAATGACCTGGGGAATCTCCTGCACAGGACCTTGTCTATGATAGACAAATATTTTTCCGGCAAAGTGCCTAAAAGAAGAAGTCTCAAATACGTGGACGAGGTCACAAGGAATCTCGTTGATAAGGCAAAAGGCCTGGGGCCTGAGATCACATCAGCAATGGACAGGATAAATTTCAGTCAGGCCATTGCGGCTATATGGGTCCTGGTAAATACTGCAAATAAATTCATAGAGCAGAAGGCGCCGTGGAGATTGTCCAAGGAAAACAAGACCCAGGAGCTCCAGGACATGATGTATGACCTGTATGAGGTCTTGAGGATCGTGTCTGTATCCTTGTGGCCGTTTCTGCCGATGACTTCAGAGGAGATGACGCGGCAGCTCGGCCTTGGAGAGACAAAAAAGAGAAGCCCGAAGGATTTATCCTGGGGCTTAGCAAAGTCAGGGACGAAGATCAACAAGGGCAAACCCTTGTTTCCCAGAATAGAGAGTTAGATATTGAAGGAGCATAGCATGAGACACATTTATTTAGATCACAACGCAACCTCGCCTGTCAGGAAAGAAGTGCTGGATGCAATGATGCCGTATTTGCTGGATCAATACGGAAATGCCTCGAGCGTGCATTCAAAAGGACAGGCCGCGGCCAGGGCAGTGGAACACTCGCGGGAAATAATAGGCAATGCCATAGGCACAGAGTCAGTGGATATAGTATTTACTTCAGGCGGCACAGAGGCTGATAATTTTGCCATAAAGGGCGTGGCAATGGCGAATCTTGAAAAAGGCAGGCATATAATAACCAGCGAGACAGAGCACCCCGCAGTTTTGGATACCTGCGAATTCGTGGAAAAAGAACTTGGTTTTGATGTTACTTATTTGCCTGTTGATAAATACGGCGTAGTGGATTTAGATAAACTGAAGGAATCCATAAGAAAGGACACGGTCCTTATCTCCGTGATGTTTGCCAATAATGAAGTGGGCACGATTCAGCCGGTTAAGGAGATCGCAAAGATCGCAAAGAAGAACGGGATATATTTTCACACAGATGCAGTCCAGGCGCTGGGCAAAGAGCACATAGATGTCGAGGACCTGGGCATTGACCTCTGTTCGTTTTCGGCACATAAATTAAACGGCCCAAAAGGGATCGGCGCCCTCTATGTAAGGAAAGGCGTGAATATCATGCCTTATCAGAGCGGCGGACATCATGAGAGGAAAAGGAGGGCAGGGACCTTAAACGTGCCCGGTATAGTGGGTTTTGCAAAGGCATTGGAGATAGCGGCCAGGGATATGAAAAAGTCCGGCAAACACATGAAGAGACTTGCGAAAAAATTTCTCACGGGTTTACAGGGGCAGTTGAGCGAGATATATTTGAACGGTCACCCGGAACACCGGCTTTCAAGCACCCTGAACATCAGTTTTAGATATATCGAGGGCGAATCCCTGCTTTTGAATTTTGATATGAAAGGCATTTTTGTATCCACTGGCTCTGCCTGCACGTCCGGTTCCTTGGAGCCTTCGCATGTGTTGACCGCTATGAAAGTCCCGCCAGACACCTCTCAGGGGTCTATAAGATTTTCATTTGGTTATGAGAATACAGAGGAGGAAGTGGATTACTGTCTGGTTGAAATCCCGCCCATAGTAAAAAGACTCAGAGAGATGTCTCCATTATGCTGATTAGATACACAGATAATCGCAGATCTCGAGTAAGCAGGAATGTCTTAAATACACAGATGATCACAGAAGGATTTTATCTGTGGTTATCTTGTATCTTTTAATCTGCGATAATCTGTGTAATAAAAATATATGTTAATAGATACGCACTGCCATTTAGACTTCAAGGATTTCGCGTCTGACAGGCAAGAGGTCATTAAGCGTTCAAGGGCAGAGGGTGTTGGCCTTATGATCAATGTCGGTTCGAGTCTTGAAGGGACGCTGAGCTCCATAGAGATCGCAGAGAAAAATGAGTTTATCTATGCCGCAGCCGGGATCCATCCGCATGACGCGGATAATGTAAGCGAGGCGGATTTAGAGGTGCTTAAAAAGTGTTTTGAGAGGGAAAAGGTCGTTGCTGTCGGAGAGATAGGGCTCGATTACTATAGAAATATTTCTTCAAAAGACGGCCAGAAGAGATTATTTACAAAACTCCTCGATGAGGCAAAGGCAAGGGACCTGCCTGTGATCATACATAACCGCGACGCGCATCAGGATACCCTGGCGATCTTGAAGGATGTAATGGGCGGGACCGTAAAAGGCGTGATGCACTGCTTTTCAGGAGACAGGGCGTTTCTCGAAAACTGCCTGGGCATGGGGCTCTTTGTTTCATTCACCTGCAACCTTACATTCAAAAATGCCGACAGGCTAAGGGAGATCGCAGGGCTTGTGCCGATAGAAATGCTGCTTCTGGAGACCGACGCGCCGTTTTTGGCGCCGCAGGTCTTCCGCGGCAGGCGCAACGAACCCAGCTACGTCAGATACCTGGCAGAAGAGATCGCCAGGATAAAGGGCTTGAGTTTCGACCAAGTGGCAGATGGCACCACAAATAACGCCAAGAAATTATTCGGACTATAACAAATAGGTACCAGTAACCAATTAGTAACCCGTAACCAGTAACTAGTAACCAGGAACAAAAAACTTAATTCCTGGTTACTGGTTACGAGTTCCTGGTTACTGGTTACGGATTCCTGGTTACTAAGCAAGGGTATCACGGGGGATGATGTTAAATTTTATCCGGAGAGAGAAACTATATGTCGCGATGCTCCTTTTTATCCTGGCCGTAAATGTGATGAGCCCCGGCAGGACAGAGAAGGCGCAGGCAGAGGGAAGGCCTAATCTCTCGACCATGACCTTCAAGGAAATCGGCGTCACAGAAGAGCGGGTCAGGGAATATTTCGAATCCGAAGGGCCCGGCGCGATATTTTTTAAATACTCAATAGCCTTCGCGTTTTTTATATTTATACTGTCGATCGTATTGAATCTGAGTTTTATTTTTCGCGGCAAAAAGGTCGACCTCAAGGCCTTGCCTTACAAGGCCCCTGTATCGTGGGGTATTCCGGACCTGATCAAGGCAGGCATCATCATTATCTTCGCAAGTTATATTATAGGAATAGGCGAGGGCCTTGTATCAAAGATGTTTGATCTTGATCTCGGATTGAATCAGCGCATGATCATCGGCACGTTTTTTATAGATATGAGCGTGGCGGCGGTGGTATTGTATTTTGTAATAGTTAAATGCAGGGAGAGGCTGTGGACCCTGGGCCTGGGATTCGAATCTGTTTTCAGTAATATCCTGACAGGCATCACCTCGTATATCTTTATTCTGCCCATTTTATTTCTTACCCTGTTCTTATCCATGTGGGTCTTAAATCTCATGGGTTACTCGCCGCCGCCGCAGCCTGTGTTTGAGGTGTTTATGGAAGAAAAGAGCGGCGGGATGCTTTTATTTTTGACGCTCTTTGTCTCCATGTTCGGACCTGTTATCGAAGAGATGTTTTTCAGGGGGTTTATGTACAGCGCTATAAAGAAACACCTTGGGTTTTTAGGGGCGGCATTTTTGAGCGCGTCTATTTTTAGCATCCTGCATACGAACATAGTCGGGTTTCTGCCTATCATGGCCCTGGGCGTACTCCTTGCGTATCTTTACGAAAAGACAGGTTCGCTCGTCGCGCCAATGGCGGTCCATATATTGCACAATTCCATTATCGTGGCCTTTGTATTTTTCATAAAAGAACTGGTATGAAGACGCGGGTTTCGATTGTAAGATGCAGGGCATATGATCCTCGAGAGGTCCAGACAGCTGCAGGAAAGGCCTTTGAGCTTTTGGGCGGCATTTCCTCATTTGTTAAAAAAGGGGAAAGGGTTATTGTAAAGCCCAATATCCTTTCAGGCAGAGGGCCTGAGCACGGGGTAAATACGCATATTGAGGTTGTGCGTGCTGTTGTGAAGCTCGTGAAGCAGTGCGGGGCCCAGCCTGTAATAGCTGATAATCCAGGCGGCTCAATAAGCGCCAAGGATGCGTATGAATCCTCAGGCATGGCAGCTGTTGCAAATGAGGAAGGCGCTGAACTTGGAGAAACCAAAGCAGTCAGGATGGTAAAAGGCCTGTCGATCTCTTCTTATTTTTTCGAATGTGATAAGATTATTTCTGTGCCAAAGATGAAGACACATTCCCTTATGTGTCTTACAGGGGCGATCAAGAATATGTACGGCGCAGTATCAGGACTCAATAAGACGCAATGCCATAAGAGATTTCCCGCGCCAGAGGAATTTGCCAGTGTCTTGATAGATGTCTTCGAGGCTGTGCAGCCGCATCTTGTCTTGATGGACGGGGTGATTGCAATGCACGGGGACGGCCCTGCCGCCGGGCAATTAAAGGATGCAGGACTTTTAGTGGCTGGCCAGGATAGCGTGGCTGTAGATAGCGTGTTTTCTTGTTTAGCAGGGATCGATCCATTTGACATCCTGACCACAAAAGAGGCGAATAGGAGAGGGCTTGGAGAAATAGACCTGGACAATATCGAGATCGCAGGTGAAGGGCTAGAAGAGAGTTTTATAAGAGGATTTAAGCTGCCGCGTACAAGCGTTGCCATGAATTTGCCGGGCCCGGTCGTCAAGGCCCTGGCGAGTTTTGTGAAATTCGGGCCATATATAAATGAGCGCCTTTGTAAAAAATGCATGGTCTGCCAGGAGACCTGTCCTGTATCAGCGATCACTATAGATGAAAAAAGGTCCAGGATAGATTATCAGCTGTGTATAAGGTGCATGTGCTGTCATGAGGTCTGCCCTTACAAAGCTATAGAGTTAAAGAGAAACATCCTGGCCAGGGTCCTTGGCCTATAGAAACTTGAGGAGATGATTATGCTGCTGGAACCTATTAAATGGAAGGCAAATGCGATAGTTTTTATTGATCAGACAGAATTGCCTGCCAGATTGAAATATATACGCTGCAGGGATATCGACAGGCTCTGCGAGGCAATAAAAAAACTGAGTATACGCGGCGCGCCCCTTATAGGCGTTTCTGTTGCGCTGGGGTATGCGCTGGCTGCAATAAATTCAAAGGCGAAGACCATTAGCGGCCTGAAAAAGGATTTGAAGGCCGCCTGCGGCAAACTAAAGAAGACAAGGCCGACCGCAGTAAATCTTTTCTGGGCATTGAAGAGGATGGAGGATAGGTTTTCATCGATTTCAAAAGGAGATTGCTTCACCCCTTCGGGGTTCGCAATGACAAATATCAAAAAGGAGATTTTAAAAGAGGCCCTCGCTATCTTGACCCAAGACAGGGCAATGTGCCGCGAGATCGGCAGGAACGGCGCAAGGCTTATTAAAAACAACGATGTGGTCCTGACGCACTGCAATGCAGGCATGCTTGCAACAGCCGGATACGGCACTGCGCTTTCTATTTTTTACGAGGCAAAAAAACAGGGCAAGAGATTCAAGGTGTATGCAGGCGAGACAAGGCCCCTGATGCAGGGTTCGCGGCTTACCATGTGGGAACTCATGAAGAACGGCATTGACGCTACGCTCATATGCGATGATATGGCAGCTGCTACGATAAGGGATAAAGGCGTAAAGAAGATCATTGTGGGCGCTGACAGGATCGCGCGGAACGGAGACGCTGCGAACAAGATCGGCACGTACGGACTTTCAGTGCTCGCCAGGCACCACGGCATACCGTTTTATGTTGCTGCGCCGAGCTCTACGATAGACAGGGATATGACCACAGGCAAGGCAATCCCGATAGAGGAAAGAAAACAGGAGGAGCTTATATATATAGGTAAGAAAATGACCGCGCCGGAAAAGGCAAAGGTATACAACCCTGCGTTTGACGTGACCCCGCATCAATTGATAACAGCAATAATAACCGAATCAGGTGTTTATGAGAATAAGAGATTTGGGAGAATTTGACCTTATAGAGAGGATATCCGGACGCGTAAAACTATCCAGCCGGGTCGTGAAAGGCATAGGAGATGATGCGGCTGTCCTGAGTTACAAAAAGGATAAGTATCTATTGTTTACCTCTGACATGCTCGTGGAGGGCCGCCATTTTTGTAGACGTTCAGGCGGGTATCTGATAGGGAAAAAATCCCTGTCAGTCAATGTCAGTGATATTGCGGCAATGGGCGGGATACCTCTATCTGCGGTGATATCCCTGGGCGTGCCGGGCTCTTTGGGTCTTAAGTATGCAGATGAACTCTATAGAGGCATCAGGGCAGTTGCCAAAAGATTTAAAATAGACCTTGTAGGCGGGGATACGGTCAGCTCTGAGAAGATAATTATAAATATCGCGCTCCTGGGAGAGGTAGAGAAAAAGAACCTGGTTTTACGCAGCGGCGCCAGAAAAGGCGACCTGGTATTTCTCACCGGTGCTATTGGCGGTTCGTCCAAAGGCAGGCACCTTGGTTTTACGCCGCGCTTAAAAGAGGCGCGTTTTTTAGCAAAGAACTTCAGGGTCCATTCCATGATAGATGTCTCTGACGGGCTTTTGGCTGACCTTGGGCATATCCTGGAATCGAGCAGGGTGCGCGGCGCAGTTATCCATGAAGATGATATCCCTGTTTCAAAGGCAGCAAAGGATTTTAATTCAGCTGTGATAGAAGGAGAGGATTTTGAACTGGTTTTTACAGTGTCGCGGGATGAGGCAAAGACATTGATGCAGTCGTGGCCTTTTAAGACGCGGCTTTCAAGGATCGGCGAGGTCTGCAGGGCCAAAGGATTATACCTGGTAAGAAAGACCGGCAAGAAAGCCAAGGTAGGGCCGCTTGGCTATACACATTTTTGATAATCGCGGAACTACGCAGAACATAACGCGGAACATATGCGGAAGTTATAACTATGCTTACATGTAGCCCAGAAGAGACAATGGAGTTAGGCGAGAAGCTGGCAAAGAGGTTGTCGAGGGGCGACGTGGTCGCCCTCTGCGGTGACCTGGGCAGCGGCAAGACCACTTTTACAAAAGGCATCGGAAAGGGTCTTGGCGTAAATAATACCAGACAGATAAACAGCCCTACCTTTGTCCTGATAAAGGAATACGAGGCAAGGATCCCGATATATCATATCGATCTATACAGGCTGGATAATCTAAAGGCAATAGAGGACATTGCCATAGAAGAATATATTTACGGAGACGGTATTGCTGTTATAGAATGGGCGGAAAAGATAGAAAGCATCCTGCCTAAAAAACACATTACCGTGAAATTTCAGATTAAAGACGAGAACAAGAGAGAGATAGAGATTGAAGATCTTAGGCATTGATACAAGTTCTGAGTTTTTGAGCATTGCATTGAGCAAGGATAAAGATATTATTGCTGAAGAGGAGCATCTACTTGACAGGCAGCATTCGAGCCTATTGGTGCCAAAAGTCAGTGCAATGCTGCGTAAGGCCGCTATCTCCATACGCGACGTGGATGCCTTTGTAATAGGATTAGGGCCGGGTTCGTTTACGGGCCTGCGCATAGGCGTGAGCACAGTAAAGGGTTTCGGCATTGCCACGGGAAGGCCATGCGTCGGGGTGCCGAGCATTGATGCGTTGGCATTGAACGCAGGCAAGGCAGCAAAGACAATAGTCCCTGTCATTGACGCAAAGAGGAAGAATCTATACAGCGTGATATATAAAGAGGAGAACGGCCGCATTGTCAGGAAATCGAAATATCTCCTGCTGGGTGTAGACAAACTTATGAAAAAGGTAAAAGGGCCCGCAGTTTTTTTAGGCAACGGCTTAGGCCTTTACAGAAAAGAGATACAGCGTTTCAATAAAAAGGCCCTGTTTTTAGATGAGGGATACTGGTATCCAAAGGCAGGTAATTTAATAAGATTGGCAAAGATACGCAAGGGCGCGAAATTGACAGCGCTTCAGCCAATGTATCTATACCCAAAAGACTGCCAGGTGAAATGAGCACATCGTTTAGGACGCGTTTTGTGCGGCGTAAACGATAAGTGCGAATTTTATCCCGAGGATGCGACGAATAGGAGTATTCGAGGGATCTCTGAGATTGCTTTGGTAACTCACTTACGAGGCTTTCCTCGCAATGACGAAAGAGAGAGCAAGCATGAGATTTTACAGGCCGACATTTGCAGAGATAGATCTGGGCGCGATACGCTATAATCTGCGCAGGATAAAGCAGATCGTCGGCAAGGACATCAAGATACTGGCTGTGGTAAAGGCAGATGCGTATGGCCATGGGATGAAAGAGGTCTCCAGGGCAATTGTCAAAGAGGGCGTGGATTACCTCGGCGTGACCTCCTTGGATGAGGCGCGTGAGCTGCGCCAGGCAGGAATAAAGAATAAGATCATTGTACTGGGCGCGATCCTGCCTGAAGAGGCAGAAGGCGTACTGAGATTCAATGTGATCCAGACGGTCTCGGATCTGCGTATTGCAAAAGCGCTTTCCAGACTCGGACAGGCAAAAAATAAGACAGTAAAGGTGCACGTGAAGATCGATACAGGCATGGGCAGGCTCGGTTTCTGGCATGAAGAGGCAGTGGACATTGTAAAAAAGATCGCATCGCTCAAAAATATAGTTATAGACGGTATCTTTACGCATTTTCCAAGTGCCGAGGATGACAGGGCCTTTACCCGCAGGCAGATAAGCGATTTCAATGCCATTGTAGAGGAGTTGTGGCGCAACAATATTGATATACCCGTGAAGCATGCCTCAAACAGCATGGCGCTTGTGGATTTTAAGGATTCACATATGAATATGGTCAGGCCGGGACTTATTATGTATGGCCTGTATCCAAAGACGAGTCTGGCGAAGAGGCTAAGGTTGAAGCCAGCCCTGAGATTAAAGACCAAGGTCTGCCATGTAAGGCCTGCACCAAAAGGCCGAAGCATAAGTTACGGAAGGACGTTTATCGTGAAAAGGCCGACAAGGATCGCTACGATCCCCGTAGGTTACGGAGACGGCTATTCAAGGCATTTATCAAACAAGGGCCATGTCTTGATCAAAGGCAAGCGCGCGTCAATAGTAGGCAGGGTCTGCATGGATATGAGCATGGTGGACGTGGGCAATTTAAAGACAGTGAGGCCTGGCAGTGACGTAGTTTTAATAGGCGCGCAGGGCAAAGAAATGATAACAGCAGGAGAGATAGCGAGGCTTACCAATACGATACCGTACGAGGTGGTCTGTAATATAGGCCGCCGCGTTCCAAGGATATATAAAGACTAGGAGGCATATCATGTCAGAAGGGATATTCCTGACCAGGGCAGGATATGAAAAGCTCAGGGAGGAACTGAAGAAGCTCAGAGGTCTAAAGAGAAGAGAGATAGCAGATGCGCTTGAAAAGGCAAGGCAACTGGGAGATCTGAGCGAGAACGCAGAGTATGACTCAGCCAAACAGTCTCAGGATATAAACGAAAGAAAGATCAATGAGCTTGAGAAAAAACTATCACAGGCCAGGATACTGGATAATGAGAACATCTCCAGTGATAAGGCCTATGTAGGGGCAAAACTGAAATTGGCAGACATGGAATCTGAGGAAGAGATACATTATATGCTCGTAACAGAGGACGAGGCTGATTTCAGCCAGGGCAGGATATCCATCTCGTCTCCTGTGGGTAAGGCTCTCCTGGGTAAGAAAAAAGGCGAGATCGTGAACATAAAGATCCCGGCAGGCATATTGAAATACAAGATCATGGAGATTTCCCGGTAATGCATGCAGGACAAAATGGTTTACACTTTAGTCATTGACTAAAGTGTAAAGTTTATTTAAAATGAGAAGATATATAGAGAGGGGGTAAAATGGACACCAGAAAGGGTTTTTCTATAGTCTGCGCAGGCCTTATCCTGGCATTGGCGCTGGGTTGCAGCGGCAGTGAGGCCGCCCAGAAATACGCGGCAAAGGTAAACGGGGCAGGCATAAATCTTACATCCCTGGAGGCAGCAGTGAATAATTTTGTTGAAAACCAGAAGATGTTCGGGGTAGAGGTAAAAGAAGAGGACAAGGACAAGATAAGGAAGGATGTACTGGAGGAACTGATCTCCGCCGAGCTTTTGTATCAGGAAGCCAAAAAGGCAGGGCTTGGCGATCTGGGCAAGGCCATCGATGAGCAATACGAGAATATAAAGAAAGGGTTTGCCTCTGAGGAGGAATTCAAGAAGGCCTTAAAGGAGAGAGACGTAAGCGAGAAAGAACTTAAGGATGATGTAGAAAAAGGTGTTTATATAAGTACCTTTTTGGAAAAGAATATTTACAATAATATTGTTGTAACCGATGCAGAAAAGAAAGAGGAATACGAGAAAAACAAAGATAAGCTTGATATCCCTGAGCATGTAAGGGCAAGTCATATCCTGATCCGCACAGAGCCGGGCACGAGCGAAGATGATAAAAATGCGGCAAAGGAAAAGATGGACGAGTTGAGGAAAAAGGCCCTGGCAGGCGAGGATTTTGCGGAACTGGCAAAGGCGAATTCAAACGACGGCTCAGCGTCTAACGGCGGGGACCTGGGTTATTTCAGAAGGGGCGATATGGTGAAGCCGTTTGAGGATGCCGCATTTGCTCTGCAAAACGGAGAGACAAGTGAGGTAATCGAGACACAATTCGGCTGCCATATAATAAGACTTACGGACAGAAAAGAGGCCCATACGTTGACGTATAGCGAGGTGGAAAAGGATATAGAGTCATTTGTATCGAATAGACACAGAAACGAGGAGCTTGGCAAGTTTGTAGAAGACCTAAGAAAATCTGCAAAAATAAAAATATATTAGTGAGGTCATGAGTTATGTCAATCTTTGATTGACATAACTCATTTGACCGAACTTATCCCCCCTGCATTCTTGCAG
>JABMRA010000017.1 GCA_013202925.1 Candidatus Omnitrophota bacterium
AAGCGGGCTTCGCTAAACTACCATATCAGGACACCTCTCCACTCCCCTACTCAACAACCCCATACCCATCACCCCTCCAGCCATAGGTGTAGGTCTTGGGCGACCAGTGCTTGTTGGCATTGAGCGATACGATGAGCTCCTTTAATCCGTCTCCGTCAGTGTCTCTCACGGAAAAGGCATCTACTTCCTGGAAATGGGAGACGTCGCTTTTATATACGATATTGTATGCCTCGTCAAAGATGCAGATGACGTACCATACGTCATCTGAGTACCAGCCCTCGTTGTCCCATTGGCGGTATATGGTGGCCTTTTCTTCCCTGCCGTCATTGTTTAGGTCAGCCCTGATGAGGAAGAATATATTGTAGGTCTTGAGGTCGGCGGCGGGGCCTAGCTTTTCCTGGGTGGCCCTGGCCATATAGCCGACGTTTATTAGATAAGCCGTTAGGAATAGGGTTAAAATCAATAGGGATAATTGTTTTTTATTCATTTCTCCTCCTTATTCTCCCTGCAGGCTCCTGCTTGCTTCTGTTGTCTCCACAGCTTTAAGAAATTCCAGACAGTTGGCAAAGCCAGCATCTGACTGCTCTTCTTCCTTCGGCTTGATCTTCCCTGGTTTATCTTTCAAGACATTGCTGTAAAGGTGCGCCCGATGCCAGGCATTGCTATTGCCGTACATCCCGCCTCGTTTTATATTCCCCAAATCCAGGAGCGCGTCTATCTGATATTCTGCCCAGGCATCATCCGGATTATCTTTAAGGTAAGCCTTTATGACCTGAACTACCTGCCAGAGTTTCTCATTATACTCATCATTGGGTATCTCAGATGTATTTGACGCCCCATAATTATAAGATTGGTTTTTAGTCCGCCATTTATGAAAAGCTTCGTACAGCAGAGGGGAGTATGCTTTCTTATTTACTATATCTGATAAGATTTTTATTCCTTCCTCAGATGCATCTATTTCTAAAAGCTCATCAAAGTCTCTAACCGCCATAAGAAAGCAATCTGAGATCCTGAGCATTATATAATCCTCAAAAGGTGTCCCTTCGTATTTACCCTTAAGACCGTTTAATGCCTCATAAGCCTGGACATAATCCTCGTCCCATGTTATCAGCTGAACCGCATTGAGATATGTATGTTTATCCAATGCTGTCTTCATTAAATCAATATCTCTATCTATTGGCTCGAAATCCGCAGGCAATTTTTCCCAGCCTCTTTTATGCTTCAGCCTTACTTTTATGACTTCTTTATGATATCTTGTATCATATTCGCCTATCTCTCTGAACTCTTTATTGACTGTTTCAAGGTCCTTGCTCTCGATCCCATCATATACTTCTATTATCTTATCTATTAACTGCAGCTCTCTTTTCTTTGCCTCTCCAAGTTCATCTGAAACATCGAGCTTTGAAAGATATGCTTTGATTTTCTGCAACTCTTTTCTATTTAACTTTGAGCCGAATCGTAAAGTATTCTTAAGATCCCATGCCCAGCCAACATATGCGTACATATCAATAGCGACTGCTTCGATCCTGGTCTTTATAAAACGAAGCTCGTCTGAGAAATCATGGATTTCTGATGCAAACAGAGAGACATTGATATAGATCGGGAAGAATGTGGCGAGGAAAACAAAGATTACCAGTATGGCCTTGATCAGCTTCACAATAAACATTCCAAACCTCCTTTGTGGCGGCCTATTATATCTTCACAAAGAAGGTTTTAATTTCCGCCGGATGCGGATCCGCCTTGGGCGGAGTTTATAGTCGCAGTGAGCCCCTTCGAACGTACGACTTGTTACACATTAATAGAGTAGGAAAAGGTTTTCACCTTTGTCCCCTGCCTCAAACCGTACGTACGGTTTTCCCGTATACGGCTTTCCTCTTTAGTTGCCCCATCGCAGGGAATGGAGATAATACTCCATCGATTAGTCTTAATCCATATAAAGTCGTTATCGGGTAGAAGTAGTTTCTAAACCTACTCCCTTCCGCCTATGGCGGATTAAAACCCTTCTGATGACTCCTCATATGAACCTTGACTTATTCCTAAAGAGCAGGAGCCCTTCGCTCTATCCCCATTACAGGGACTTCTTCGCTACTATGGCTCCGTCTGACTTCTTGGATAACCTTAATGGAATTTCGCTTTTGGCTTATATCCATAAGTTTAAATCGTTACCCAAGACCTCCCACGGTCACATCTCTCTATCTCCCATCCATCCTGTCTCTAATCACACCCATATCTTACTGACTGCTTTATCACCCAATCCATCACCAATCAGTATAAAGGCTTCCCCGTTCATTTGGCGGGTCGCCAGATATAAATGCCACCACGAGTTCACTTACGTTACGGGCTGGATGTTCGCTATACTCGCTCTTCAGATTTTACCTTGCGGTAAACACCCTGCGGTTAGCTACAACACCCGAAGTGGGAACAATGTTGATAGGGCTTTAACCTATTGGTAAAGAGCGTTACGTGGCGCACAAATAAAAGCCCCTTTGCCATTTCTGACAAAGGGGCTTACGTTTTCATTTGCTGGTGCAAATTAAGTAGGTGCTCATGATCGCCAATCCCACCAGCCAGACTTGGCGAATAGACCATCTACTATTATGGTTATTCTCAATATACCCTAAAATATTCAATTTGTCAAGCCCCTCATACATTCGGCACATCTATTATAGGCTGATACCTCTCCAGGCGCTTAAGCAATCTATTGTATTTAAAAACAGGGAACGCTGTCCGGAAATTATAGGGCGAAACCTTGTCCTTCTTATTCTTTTTAACGATTACAGACCAATAACATTTATTGCTTTCGATATCAGAAATCGGCAGGTCATATTTACATAAATACATAATTTCCCTTTGACCTCTGTCTATCCGTGTATAGATATTTGTCGAATTATGTAAAGCATGTTTTATCCATGGCAATCTCTTGCCTCTATGAGGTAAATAGAACTCCGTGCTTATTTCATGGCGATTGGTTTCATAGTTTTTGTACATAAATTTTATGCCGTCTTCGAGATCTATGTGTATTGGTCTGCCAAATTTATCCTGCGTATCACCCTCAACATGATTTTGGAAAAACTCCAAGGCATCAGACTCAATAAAATTTGGGCCAAAGCATCGCATTAACTCACGATCTGTTCTATATGTTTTATCTTGCGAATGATGATAATCGACTAATTTTACTAATCTTGTAATTTCACTTCTCTTTAATATTATGGGTAAGGGAGACTTGTCTTTTAGACCTGCCCTTTTCCGCTCGAGGGCATAATGGGCTATTTTAAACACATCGTAGAAAACATGACATATAGCCTGGGCATTTTCAAACGTATGCAACCTGCCTATATCGCGCAACTTTTTTATTATTTCTTCCTGCGTAGAAAATAAAGCTGGTAACATTTTCTATCCCTTTGCAATAGGACACATTTGCCCTGCAATTTCTTTCAAAAACCCCTAAAAACAAAAAACCTCCACCTGCCTCTTGCGGCCAGTGAAGGTTTTACTTTTTTAATGTCCAGGTTTGCGCCACAATGCTTTAGCGCATCCGCCTCTGGCGGACCCCCTTTGAACTCAGGACTATATTTGATTGTATATTAATTTTACACCACAAACTCGCCCTTGTCAAGTATGAATTCCCCCGCCAAGCCAAAAAAGTTAAAAATTACTGAAAGAAAGTAAGGCACAGCGTGTCTTGTTGGTAAAGGGAGGTGGGTTATGGGCAAAATTAACAACGCCCCAAGGGGCGAGATCACGATTTACCAGACCAAGGATAAAAAGGTTAAACTGGAGGTGAAAATACAACAAGAAACGACCTGGCTTAACCTTAATCAAATGGTGATTTTATTCGGAAGAGATAAATCTGTTATATCGCGTCATTTGCGTAACGTCTTTAAAACAAAAGAGTTAACGCGACATTCAGTTGTTGCAAAATTTGCAACAACTGGCGCTGACCGAAAGGTTTATCAGGTGGACTACTATACTCTAGATGCTATTCTTTCAGTCGGATATCGTGTTAATTCTAAACGAGGGGCTCAATTCCGCATCTGGGCAACAAACGTGCTTAAAAGACATCTAATCGATGGCTACACCCTGAACGAACGTCGCCTTAAAGAGAAGGCAGGCAAATTAGAAGCCCTGCAAAAGTCGATAAAACTCATAAGCACTATTAAAACTCACAAAGAGCTCGATTATAAAGAAGCTATGGGGCTTTTGGATGTTATAAGCGATTATAGCTATGGGCTTGGATTACTGGATGAGTATGACAATAAAAAGCTTAAAATAACAAAAACAACCTCTGAAGAGAAATTCAGGCTTGATTATGATGGCGCTATAAAGACAGTTGAAGAGCTAAAGAAAAGATTCGGCGCATCTTCCATTTTCGGAAAAGAGAAAGATAAGTCGTTCAGGGGTTCAATAGATACGATCTACCAGACATTTGACAACAAAGAGCTGTATCCAAGCGTTGAAGAAAAGGCAGCGAATCTTTTGTACTTCATTGTGAAGAACCATTCATTTGTCGATGGCAATAAACGCATTGCCGCGTCTATCTTTTTGTGGTTTCTGGAGAAAAATAAGATTTTATACAGGGATGATGGTTCAAAGCGCTTGGCAGATAACGCATTGGTGGCTCTAACGCTCATGATAGCCGAAAGCAATCCTTCTGAGCGGGATATTATATCGAAGCTCGTGGTTAATCTTATTAACAGGGATAATTAGGGTCTCTCCGCTAAGGATCTTATTGCGTAAGAGCTTTCTTCATTTTAACGCTGTCTGTTATGGGATCAGGGCTCTCATTGATAATAGCAATATCAACCTTGCGCTCCAGGATTTTCTTTGCCAAAGGCGTTATAGCGCTTTTCTCTGTCAGTACATGCCTTCTTTCGCCTTTTTCTGTGTATTCAATGCCTGAAAAATGCGCATGTATATGACCCATGCCTTTGAGTTTATCAAAGACACCGTCATAGTGAATCTCTCCGTCCCTTGCCAGGATATGCGCGAAATCCACGCAGAATTCGCAACCAGCCTCTTTCTTAAGCCTCAAAAGCTCATCAATATCGCCAAATTGCGATTTCTTACCAGTAGTCTCAGGCGCCAACACAACATCCCATTGATTCTTCTTTATGGCTTTGGCTAAATCCCCTACCTCTTTTTTTATCAGATCAAATGTCTCTTTTTTAGCGCGGTCCTGGTAAAAACCAGCGTGAAATACCACATATCCTGCGCCAAGTAAATGCGCCTTCTGACAGCTGTCCATGATCCTCTTTTTAGAGGCCTCGATCTTGGCATTTTCCTTGGATGCAAGGTTGATATAATACGGGCAATGTACAGAAAGCGCTATATCAAGCTCCCTTGCCCTCTCCCCTAGCGACTTTGCCTGGCTATCAGACATCCTTACGCCATAGGTAAATTCAATCTCCATGGCATTCAAGCCAAGCTCATTTATCTTTTCCAGGGCCTTTTCATTCCCCAATCCCGCAGACCCCGCAGGCCCAATCCGTATCATGCAGTCTCCTTATGTTGATTTTGATTTTGGCATAAAACCGGTTATGCTGCCTTAAGGCCAGGGCCTTGATTGGAAAGCTTTGGAAAGGATATCTCTATGCCTCTGCCTAAAGACCTGGCAATATTAAGCAATGTATCTATGGTTAGATTGTCCGCCTCCGCTGTCTCTATCTGGGAGATAAATTGCTGAGATACATGGAGTTTTTTCGCAAGATCTGACTGCCTTAAATGCGCGTCCTGTCTTAATTCGGCAAGTTTCTGCGCTAGCGCTACTTTTACTACTTCGCGCTCATATGCTTTCCTGAATCGCTTATCTTTAAGTTTTTTCTTTAAATGGATTTTATAATTTTCTAAGGCTATTTTTCCCATTTAAATCACCTCATAATTTCGCTCTTTTTATGTTCTTGTTTCTTTCTGTATGCAATTTTCTCTTTATGCATATATCCAATCTCGTCCAAAAAATAATATATAGCTGCTAATCTGTGTCCCATTATAAGTATACAAGATATAACTTGTATTGTCAAGGGTTAAGTTTACATGAAAAAACCTACTTTGATGTTACTATTTTAAAGGCAGGGTTTATAACGAAGATGCTTTCATAAATCAGTAATTTCTACGTGCGGCATAAGTGAAATGCGAAAAGTAGTTCCGCCATGAGGCTTCAGTAGACATAAATTGGTTTGATCCAAAAAAGTAATCTACAATGGCTTCTCTCATACGGGCAATTTCTTTGAAACGGACAAAGCTTCCAGGGTTTGATAGAGTCAGATCGATCAGCTCGAGGGCTCGCTCAAAAGACTTCCGGCTATAATCGGGGTTATTCCTTCTTCTCCAGTTAAGGGCGCGCTCGACCTCGCTTCCAATATTAGCCATTTGCTCAAGGAAAGATAGTTTTTCCCAGTTCCCTGCTGCCAGCCCCTTATGCTGATATTTCATCGTTTGATCCTTTTTGCAACAATTTCAATGATCTTCCTGCGCGATTCTTCATTTTCTATTCCGCGGCTTCTATTGCCCTGAGAAGGACGCATATTGATCATAGAATCAAATTCGATAAATCCCATACCCTGTATTTCCGGGTAAAAATTTATACCCCAAAGGTTTTTCTGTTTTGAACCATCCTCCAAGAGTAGCGCTTCTAAATCAGAATGTAGCTCAGCATCAACTGCTATAAGCCCCCTATCAACATCGATAACTGCTTTTACCATATCCCCAAAGGTATCTGTGGCCATTTGCTTAAGTTCGTCGAGTGATAACGTTTCTGTCACTATTTTCATAGTATCGATTATACCTCAATAAAAAACTCTCTGCAAGTACTTTGCTTCGACCATGCTGTCAAGAACTTTGCTGACTTTCAGAGTTGCCTTGTTCCGCTTCCGAAGTCGGATAAAGTCTGCGATTGCCTTACTGCTTCTTCTCTTCCGGCTGCTTTTCTTTTTCTGCCCTGCTTACTTCATCGGCATAATTAAGCTGAAGATTTGCTATGCCGTCTGAAATAATTTTTTCTTCGATATCGCTTAAGTTTCCTTTTGTTTTATCCCTTAACATTGAAAGCAATTCAATGATCCCCTGAACCGCCTCTAAATTCTTCTCTATCTTACCGTTCGACGGATTCATGATTTTTCCTAAATGCTGCATTCCTGAGTTTACCAAGGCAGAAGCATACTGGAGAAACATAAACTCTGAAAGTTCTTCTTTGCTGATCTTACCGGTTTCTTCTGTCATCATCTCCTCCTTTACATCATAGGTTCCATGGGACCAAAAAAGGACTTCATCAGCCTTGCTTTCATTTCTTTGCTGGTAAATGGGGCATCGGGAAATGGGCCGGCTGATGTGTAATTTTTGTAAAAATCCTCCTGATAAAACGGGACCTCTTCCTTTCCTTCTATTAACTTAAAACTTGCCGTATAACCAAATGGCCAAATATCGATAATCGGGATAACGTTCATAACATTATGCATGAACTCGCTAAAATGGGCTACGACCGGGGCATGCCTGTATATGCCAATCGTCCAACTATTTTCAGGGTTCATGTCGTTAAGGATATTTTGCGTAACGGCTTGTGTGAATTCTTCGTCATATATGATTACTCCTGCTTCAGTATTTAAATTAGCTGACCGCGGATCTATATTAAACGAACCGATATAGACCCTGTCATTGTCTACAATGTATGTTTTTGAATGGATACAGGCAAGAGAATCCTTGCTTCTCTTGATGCCATCAAGCGGAGGAACCATCATATCAACGTCTTCAGGATACCTCTTAAGCTCAAATATCCGCCATTTTAAATCTTTGACATAAAATCTCTTATATTTGTATGAAAAAGCATAAGCATAAAAATGATCTGCCGCGGCCAGGCTGTTACTCGACACCAAGATATCGATTTCCGGCTTATTGCGTCGCAATTTTCTGAATAATTTTCTCCCCTTACTGTCCAAGACAAGATAAGGTGTTTGCATTATAATGCGTTTTTCTGCCTTGGATAACAATCTGATTAACTCATCAATGGCCGAACCTCCGCCCATTAAACTATTTTTTGTGGTTTTCCCGGGAGGATCTGCTATAAACTCAATCTTGTTAACGTTAAAAATATTATTCGTAATCACTCGGTGCACATATTCTAGATCTGTGGCATGCACATCTAATTCATGAAAGAAATGTCCTTTTCGGTATTTATGGACTTTTTTAAATTCCTCGGAAAACCCTTTACTGATCTCCCTTTTAACATCTATCATCTCGCCGCTTGGAACAGATAGATAATAATGCCAATAATCACTAAAGGAGTCCGTCATTGTCTTAACAACAGGGCCCACCACTAATACATCTCTATCTTTGAAATTTCTCTTCGAGCCTCTATCAAAGTAATCATTTTGATAATTTCGGCCGCCAGTAATAGCAATGCAATCATCCACAATAAAAACTTTATTATGCATCCTTTGATTAAATCGCCCGAATTTGGTTAACCCCCATAAATAATCCAGCTTTGAGGGGCTTACCTTTTTAGCATTAGGATTATAAAATTTTATCTCTAAATTCGGATTGTCAATAGATAGGAAAGCTACTGCCTTAGGGTCTAGGCTATGCGCCAATTGATCAACGATAATCTTAACCTTTACCCCTCTCTTAGCTGCCAGGGCAAGCTCCTGCATCATAAAGCGGCCGGTTTCATCATTTGACCATATATATGTTTGAATATAGATAACTTTTTGGGCAGATCTTACTAGATGGATTCGTGCTAATAGAGCCTCATCACCTATATCTAAGAGCGCACAGTAATGCGTATTATTATTAAAGGATCCCTTGATTAGAGGGGTAAATGGGGATGCGGTATATTCAAGGAGGGGTATATCAATATGAAGATCTTCAACCTTTTTGAGGAATTCGCCTTCACGGCTATCTGTAGCGCCAAAACTATAAGAAGGCAATGAAAAACAATATCCAATAAAAATGATTATACTTACAAATCGTACAAACAATCTCATCATGAGTATGATACGACTTTGGGATTAGTAAGTCAAAGGGAAATGGTGTGCACCTAGTTTGGTGCGCATTAAGGCTGTGCGGATATTTTCTTTCAAAAGTATTTTAATTATTTTAGGAATATAATACTGGGAACAGCTTTAATCTTGGGTTTGGGGACACTTTGGTGAGGAAAATCGCAAACGGTACAAAAACACAAATTTCGGCAATTGGCAAAGTAAACTTTGCGGCTACTTCCCAAAACCCTAAAAAGCAACCCCGGCTTATGTCTGGGGCAGGTTCTGCTTTGACGCGGTAAGCGTCTCTTGATCCCTTAAGCCTATTTTTTTAAATTTAGACATCATGTCAATAGCCCCTTCTACTGTATTAAGCTTTGTAATCTCGCCTCTCAAGAGCCGGACCCCTTTAAATGACCTCGTGTACCATATAAAAAACTTTTTGAAGTGCGAAAGGCCTCTTTTGGGGCCATAAAAATCACACGATAGCTTAAGATGGGATCTCATGGTCTTGATTATATCCTCTACGCAGGGCCTTTCTAAGATCTTACCCTTTTCAAGATATTCTTTTATTTCCCTGAAGATCCAGGGATTGCCCAGCGCGCCGCGAGCAACAGTCACTGCATCGCAGCCTGTCTCATCAAACATCTTTTTCGCAAGTCCAGCGCTTAATATATCACCGCTTGCTATCACAGGGACCTTTAGTTTTTTCTTTATCCTGGCTATGGCCTTGTAACAGACTTCCCCGCTATATCCCTGGGCCTTGGTGCGGCCATGGATAAAAATAGCTTTTATACCGGCATCCTGGCCTGACAGTGCAATATCGCAGGCCCTGGAATCATCAGACCAGCCTAACCGCATTTTTAATGAAACAGGCACAACGCAATTTTTAACCATTAGCTTCAGAAGTCTTTCGAGTTTTTTCGGGGTCTTTAGTAAGTGAGCGCCTTCGCCCCTGGATGTGACCTTTTTTTGCGGGCAGGCGGCATTAAGGTCGACTATGCTGAAAGGAAGGTCATGTATCTTCTCAAGGACCTTTAAAAGAAGACCTTCGTTTTCTACTAACAGCTGAATACCAAGAGGCAGTTCTTCCTCAGTAAACCTCATCATCTCGCCTGTCTTGTTGCTGGAATAGACCAGAGAGCGGCAATTGATCATCTCAAGGAAGGAAAATTCGCAGCCGAATTTACGGTTCAATGCCCTGAATGGATGGGAGCTTATACCTGCAAGCGGCGGTGAGATAACCGGCGTGTTTAGCTTTATGTCTCCGAGCGTGAACATTTGCTCATTGTTCCTATTCAATAGGTGAAGAGGTCTTTCAGCGAATAGTCTTTTCCAACCGTATTATTTAACGCCCTGCGGACCTTTAATTGCACGCGCGGGGTTAGCCGCCTGCCCTTCATGGCCCGGGCGACCATTTTATGCGTAATCTGCTCATCTGAACGGGCAACAAGATCGTGCGGCTTAAGTCCGCTCGCCGCCATGATCCTCAAGATAGGCTGCTCACCAAGGTTTTTCTCGATAGCGGCACTCACTTTCTGCTGACATACATGTGGTATTCCAGGAGGCGGCATTCTATCCTGGCATTAAAGAAAATGAGCCGGCGGCTGGTCCGCAACCCCACCTTCTTTGCCAGGGCCATATTCCCGGTAAAGACATACCCGGTAAACCCCGCGCATTTATTCTTAAGGAAATCCCCTATGCCTTTATAGGTTTCCTCCAGCTCATGCTGCTTTCCGAGCCTATGGCCGTATTCCGGGTTAAGGATAACGACCCCTTTCTCTTCGGGGATCGGGGTATCGTTAAAATCGCAAACATGAAATTCGATGACCTCTTCGACCCCGGCAGTTTGAGCGTTTTTCTTCGCGGCCTCAACCGCCTTTTTATCAATGTCCGCTGCGATGATCCGGAAAGGCGGTTTTTTCTTTGACTGGGCGCACGCTTCTCTATGTAAAGCGCTCCATGCCTCTGAATCGAATCCTATTACGTGCTTAAACCCGAAATCGCTCCGCAAGAGGCCGGGCGCGCGCTTCAAGGCGATGAGCGCCGCTTCTATTGCAAGCGTACCGCTTCCGCACATGGGATTCACCAAAGGCTGCGAACCGTCAAAACCCGCGGCACGCAGCAGGGCGGCTGCCAGGGTTTCCTGCAGCGGGGCTGTATGGGGGATCTTCCGATAGCCCCGGTCTGAAAGCTTCTTTCCTGAAGTATTGAGATATATCCAGCATCTGTCATCGTTCCAATAAAAGTTGATAACCACATTGTCTCTGTCCGGCCCGGAATTCGGCCGCATGCCGCGTTTCTCGGACACCCGGTCAACGATCGCGTCTTTCACCTTCTGGCTCGCAAAAACCGAGTTATTGACAGCAAGGGTATTCACACGGGAGACGACGCTGAGGTATTCCGAGGGCGCAATATAGTCTTCCCACGGAAACGATACGACCTCCCGGTACAGTTCATCGGGGCCTTTACAGGAAAATTGCTTGAGCAGGCAAAGCACGTTAATGCCGGTGCGCAGCGCAAGATTGAGCCTCATCGCATCATGTAACGACGCGGCTGTCTCTATCGTGGTATCGGAAGTAGTCCGAGCTGTATGCCCCAGCTGTTCTACCTCCTGGCGTAAATAGTCAGCGACTCCCCGGGCACATGTAATCACTAACGTCTCATTTTTGCGCATGTCCATAGTACAATTGCAGAAACCGGGGGTAGTATTAGTCTTGGCTGGTTATTTCAATAAGGATTTTAGTCTTTAATTCGAAGCCTGCTCTGGATCCGCATTGGCCTGCATATTTTTTTTATCCAGCTTGCGTTGTCTCTTTTTTTCGTTTTTCTTTTTCCTTGCCAATTCTTTCTGATTCTTTCTCCATGAATAATTATCTCTTGCCAATATGCCCTCCTTTTATCCCGGCGCATCCTGCATGGTAACGCCCTGTAGTTGAGATTTTACCTCAAACAAAAATCCTATTCAACTATTTTATTTACAGACTCTTAACGCAAGCAAGCCTATTATAATGATAGGGGCTTAAGAATATAATCGATGAAGTTGCTTTTTAATTTTTTCATCGGACAAATATTCGTCAAACGTTATGTCGGGGCGGTCTATAAAACCCCTGGGGGTGATCTCAATAATGCGGCTAGCCACAGTTTGGATCAGCTGATAGTCATGCGAAGTAAACAGGATAGTCCCGCCAAACTTCTCCAGGCCCTTATTTAAGGACGCGATCGATTCTAAGTCTAAATGATTGGTCGGATGATCCAGGATCAGGGTATTAGGCTGGGCCAGCATCATGCGGGACAGCATACACCTGACCCGCTCGCCGCCGGATAAGACCCTGACCTGTTTAAAAGATTCATCGCCGGAAAAAAGCACACGTCCTAAAAATCCGCGCACAAAGACCTCGTCAGTGTTATCCGAATACTGGCGAAGCCAATCGATAAGATTGCAGTCTATATCAAAATATTTAGACGTATCCTTAGGATAATAAGCATAGGTAGTCGAGGCGCCCCATTTAAAATTACCGCCATCAGGCTGTATCTCTCCAACCAGTACCTGAAACAGAGTCGTCTTAGCAAGATTATTGGGCCCGACAAAAGCTATTTTATCGCCATTCTCAACAGTAATAGTAAAATTCTTAAACAAAACCCGTCCATCAAGCGACTTAGATAAATGATCGATTTTCAAGATATTGTTTCCGGCTTCACGCGCCTGTTCAAAATTTATATACGGGATTTTCCTCGAAGAAGGCTTGATATCCTCA
>JABMRA010000106.1 GCA_013202925.1 Candidatus Omnitrophota bacterium
AAAAGGCATCTCTGTCCCCTCCAGTCTATTTACGATATCTTCAACAGGCCCCAACCCCTGACTGCCGCCCATAATAAGCACTGCTGGTTTTTCAGGGTCAAACCCCATCTTTGCGCGCAATCCATTCTTATCGTGGACATTGCCAAACTTCGGATCAATGGGTATGCCAAAGGCCTTGATCCTGGACTCACTAACGCCGTTCTTTACAAAATGCTCCTTGCTCATCTCAGACGGCGTAATATAAAAATCAACGTTTCTGAATATCCAGTAGGAATGCGGGGCATGGTCGGTCAGGACCCCAAGAAGAAGCATGTCCATTCCCAGCTTCTTCTTGCAGTCAGCTATCATGCCGCACGGGAATGCCTGCGTGCACAAAACAGCATCAGGCCTGAAATCCTCGAGCAGGCCCTTGAGCTTTTTGGAATTGAACCTGTGAATCGCGTCTCTCAGGCCCTGTACACTCTTCAAGACCTTTGGGTTGTCATACAAATACTCCCAGACCTCCGGTCTGTTATGGATAACACCCATATAGGTCCTGTTTATCACCTTTTCCAGGATGGGATTTGTGTAGACAAAGGCATTGATGTTCAGGGTCTTGATCGACGGAGAGACCGCCTTCAGGGCGCTTTCAATAGCAAGACTGGCGCGATGGTGCCCAGAGTTCAACGTTATATACATCAAAAGGATCTTTTTATTGTTCCTCATCGTTTTTTAAGAAAGTTCTCGATCCTTGAAGCAGCCTCCTTTAGATCCGACATGTTGGAAGCGTACGAGATCCGTATGTGGTCTTTCTCGCGCAAACCAAATGCCGTGCCGGGCACGACCGCCACCTTTTCCTTGTTCAACAATTCCTTTGCGAAGCGCATGCAGTCCATGCCTGTATTTTTTATCGAAGGGAACACATAAAAAGCGCCCTCTGGCTTGGCGCACTCCAGGCCCATCTCGTTAAGCCTGTCCCATATAAACTCGCGCCTCCTCTTGTACTCCTGCTTCATCTCCGCTACATAGCGGCTCGATCCCCTCAGCGCCTCGATCGCGCCGATCTGCCCCATTATAGGAGTGCAGAGCATGGTGTACTGGTGGATCTTTGTCATCGCGCCTATTATTTCTTTCGGCCCGCATGCATAGCCCACCCTCCAGCCTGTCATTGCATAGGCCTTTGAAAAGCCATTGAGATACACGGTGCGCTCTTTCATGCCCTTTAGAGTGCTGATCGGCGTGTGCGAAAAATCATAGGTCAGCTCGTCATAGATCTCATCGCTTATGACTACAAGATTGTTTCTTATGAAGACCTTTGAGAGCTCCGAGAGTTCCTTTCTGGAATAAGACACACCCGTAGGGTTTGCCGGGTAATTTAAAATGATCGCCCGGACGCCCTTTGAGATATTGTTCCTCACCAGAGACGGCGTCAGTTTAAAACCTGTTTTTTTGGTGTCAATAAAAACAGGCCTGGCGCCTGCCAGAAACGTAACCGGATAATAGGATACGTAGGACGGCAGGGGTATCAGGACCTTGTCCCCTGGATTCAACAGGCCCCTCATTACAAGATCCAAACCCTCGCTCACACCGGTAGTAATAAGGATTTCCTGTTCCGGATCATAACTTAAGTTATGTTTGTTTTTTAAAAACCTGGATATCTGGGCCCTCAGCTCATACAGGCCTTTGTTGGACGTATACGAGGTAAACCCCTTCTCAATGGAAAATATCGCTGACTCGCATATGTTCCATGGCGTGACAAAATCAGGTTCGCCAACGCCCAGAGAAATCACGTCCTTCATGCCTATGACGAGTTCAAAAAACTCCCTTATGCCCGAAGGCGGTATTTTATCAACTTTTCTGGAAATCTTCATAAGTATATTGTCCTATTGTTTAATCGCGGAACCTACGCGGAACGTTACGCTGAACTTACGCGGAAGTTCCGCATTGGTTCTGCGTTCAGTTCCGCATAAGTTCCGCTATTTTCAAAATGAAATTGCCACCCGTTTATCCCGCTCAGCCCGTTTCAATATATCCCCGTCCTCTTTGTATTTCTTCAAAAGAAAATGCGTTACTGTGCCTCTGACGTTATCGAGCGTTGCAAGGCGCTCAGATACAAAGCTCGATACAGCCTGTATATCCTTGCCCTCGACGACCAGCATGAGGTCGTATGTACCTGATAGCAGGTAGCAGCTGACTACTTCCGGGAATCTATAGATCCTTTCTGCTATATGATCGAATCCGTGCCCCCTCTGCGGCGCAATGTTTACCTCTATCAGGGCGCGCACTGCCTTGTTGTCATCCTTTATCAGCTCCCTGTTGAGGACTGTCTTGTATTTTACTATCACCCCGTCCTTCTCGAATTTCTTTATGGTGCTCTTTACTGAAGCAGTGCTCTTTTTCACCATCTTCGAGATCTCTTCCGGCGTTGTCCTGGCATCCTTTTCCAGAATATTCAGTATCCCCTTCATATCCACCTCCATTATTCTATAATAGCTAACACCCCGCCCACATTAACCGTCTCGCCCTCTTTTGCAACGATCTTTTTCAACTGGCCCGAGGCCTTTGAGGGCACATTGAACGCTGCCTTATCAGTAGCCATCTCAACCACCTCGTCGCCCTCCTTGATGCTGTCCCCTTCCTTAAAGTGCCAGAAAGAGACCACTGCCTCATTTACGCCTTCTGCCAGTTCAGGCAATTTCAATTCCGCCATACCCCCTCCTTGCAAAGTTTACATTAAATAACTTGAACGAGTAAATGGGCTGCACGAAGACCTTGTGAATCCGATCTCCTCTGCCCATGCCGAAAATCTATTAAACTCATCCGGATGCAGGAATTCCTTTACTTCCAGGCAGCGCGGGACAGGCCTGAGATACTGGCCGATTGTAATTATATCACATCCCGCGTCTTTTAGATCCTGCATTACCTCGCGGATCTCTTGTCTGGTCTCGCCAAGCCCTGCCATTAAGCCGCTCTTTGTAAGAATGCCTCTGTCCAACCCCTTGGCATATCTTATGACATCCAGGGATCTCTGATATGCTGCCTGCGGCCTGACTTTATTGTAAATCCGCGGTACGGTCTCGATATTGTGCGAAAAGATATCCGGGCCTGCGAACACGACCTTTTCTATTGGATCTGCTTTGCCCAGAAAATCCGGCACAAGCACTTCTATGCCCAAACCAGCATCTGCCTGCCTTAAGATCCCTACGCAGTCTGCAAAATGGCCTGCGCCGCCGTCATCCAGATCATCCCTTGTAACAGAGGTGATAACGATTTCCTTTGCGCCCAGCCTCCTTACTGCTTCCTTTATACTAAAGAGCTCTTCTTTGTCCGGTAATGCCGGATCTCTTCGCGTTTCAATGGCGCAGAATCCGCAGGAACGCGTGCAAAGATTCCCCAATATCAAAAATGTGCATTTCTTTCTTGAGAAACAATCATAGATGTTCGGACATCGCGCGTCCTGGCATACAGTATTGATATTCAGTTCGCGCAGCAGCCCTTTTGTCTCAGCTACGCCTGCATCAGTCCGTACAGACTGCCTCAGCCAGGAAGGGAACCTCTTTAAACGATGTCCTGAGTTTATCTTTAGCATCTTCGATATCCAATCCCCTGCTGCCCAAAATATTTTTCAATGAGCTGACCTCAACGCCGTCAATGCCGCAAGGCCTTATAAAGGAAAACGGGGTAAGGTCTGTATTGAGATTGATCGCGATACCGTGATACGTAACCCATTTCTTTACGCCTATCCCGATCGACCCTATCTTCTTCCCGCTGACCCACACACCTCTAAGGCCGGGCCGCTCTTCTGCTGTAACGCTGTATTGCGCCAAAAAATGCCTGCCCACTTCCTCCAGAAAACGCAAAAAACCATGTATGTCGCGGGCCTCGTTCTCCAGTTTAAAGATCGGGTATGCGACTAATTGGCCCGGGCCATGATACGTAACGTCTCCGCCCCTGTCAGCGTCAAAGATCTCTATGCCTTGCGAACGCAGGTGCTGCTCTGGGCTCAGGATGTTGTCGCGAGAGCCGCGCCTGCCTATTGTTATGCACGGCCTGTGCTCTGTAAGAAGCAGCGCATTTTCAGAAATACCCAGCGAGACCTTCTTTACCAGATCGAGCTGGATCTCGTGCGCCTCTAAAAATCCAGTTTGCCCCAGATTGATTACCTTCATACTCTCTTGCCTATTTGAAACGGACCTTGTATGAATCCAAGTGCCTGGATAGGCCTTCTATC
>JABMRA010000107.1 GCA_013202925.1 Candidatus Omnitrophota bacterium
GAACAAAGGAGGAGAAGGTGAAGTTAAAAAGGCTATTATTTGCATTTAGCATTACTGTGTTAATAGGGGTATTTTTGTCCCCTAATTATTCGTACTCTCTTCGCGTACCTAGTTCCCTTCAGGGTGAAGGCGCGAATTTTTCTGAAAGATTTCGTACAACAGCCAGCGGCGAAAAGACCAGCGCAGAAACTGCTTCCCTGGAAAGCAATAGGAGGTTGTTTAAAATAGCTGGTGTACCCTCAGCAGTTGTCCCTGATAATTTAGCCACAAAGACCAGCGCTTTTACAGCGGTATATTTAACAGAAAGAGGCCTGAGGGGCGCGGCCAGAGGATTGAGCAGCCAAGATACTATAGATAGGTCCAGGATAAGCGCCATAAAGGATGAGGCAGATGGTGCGGCCAAAAGGATATTTGAAAGAATAATAAGGGAAGCAGGTATTGTTCTAAGGGTGCGAGTTAGCGAAGGCTTTGGTAGAGACGAAGTTGTGGAAAGCTTTAAGGCAAATGAGGTAGTAAATCCAACAGGCACTGAAGGCATGGATGACGCTATTATAGATGTAATAGAAGGTACCAATCCCTTTGTGACCGATGTCGAAGGCAAGGAACTCTCTGAGCTGGCAGAATCAGAATCCGGGGCAACAAGCATAATTGTAACAGGCAAAGGAGTCGAATCAATAGGCAATTGTCCAGATTATTACGCGGATGGTATTTTTACAATTGTTCCAGAGGAGGCGAGGCAGGTCTTTATTGATAATCCCCTGGACCCTGAGGAAACAGCTAAAGACCCTGGTGAAATAGAAGGGCAGTTATCAAGAATAGCCGAGGCCAATGGCTTGACCATTGATGACTTGGAGGTTGTAGTAATGGATAGGGAGAGAGAAAATGAAAGACTGGAGGTCTTAAGTGAACTGCAGGAAAGATATCCAGGCCTAGAGGTTGTAATTATAACAGATGGAACAGTTGCCCATTCTTTAGTAGCTACTTTTGGCAGGATAGAAGGTAAACATAAGGTTGTTATGACTGTAGGTGGCGCCCCTGAGGTTTTTCTTAATCTTGCAGTATCAAGTATCTTTAAAGAAAAAGGCGCCCTTGCAAGTGTAAGGATATATTCTAAGACAGTTAATAAGACAAAAGATGGAGGCGATGCCCATAACTTAACAAGAAGATATGATTTTACCAGCAAAGAAAAGGCTGTCATTGAAGAATTAAGGCCAGATGATAGCAAAGCGATAATTAGAGGTCAGAAGCTTTTTACGCAGGAGGATGTGGAAGGCGGTGTTGAAGGCAGCTTTGCGTTTATAACAAATAATGGTGTATTTGGGATAGAAGGCGTACAGAGACTGGACGATGATGCGTATAAGGTAACAATTTTACGTGTTGGAAATGTGGAAGGCGGACCAAAAGCATGGTTTGAAGATAAGATTTTTGACCAATCCGATATAGATCGTGAAATAGAAAAAGATATAGACATGGCATCAAGGCGTGGCAAAGGCCTTGCTTCTAACGATGGAATACTTACAATAAAAGATATAAGAGGCAAGGTCATATCTGATATGCAGATACGCGGCAGGTCAGAAGAAGAGATTAGAGAGAGGATAGCTGTACTAGAGGCTACTACTGGAATATTGGTAAATGGGGCAATGGAAAGAGGGTTAGATCCAAGAGAGGTAATTGTTGCCTACGACGTGCTCATGGGAAAAATAGCTGAAGCAACCATAGGTGGAGGAATAAAAGGGAGGCCAAGGGCTCGTATGAGTGAACAAAGAAAGCGCCTGCTTTTACCTACGAGCAATGTCACGGAAACAGTCCATCAGTTTAAAATGATAAACTCACTGCTAGAAGAGCATAGGCCAGATCTTGTAGACCGTATGGGCCTGGAAGCAGAGGTAGGCCATATTGATAAAAAAGTCAAAGACCCCAGGACAGGCAAGATGGTTGCAAAGATGACTCATCCTGCAGCAGTAGCGGTAATGGGCTCGCGGCTTGACGAAGAAGGCCTATCTTTTGATCTTATTGCTACTAATAATGGTTCAGGACATGCCACAGAATATGATCCAGAGACCCTTACTCCTATATCTCAGGTTCTCAAGATCAGTCCTTTCTTGACACAAGTGCTTCAACGTGTGGCACGGAATCATGGGGGCTCCATTGCCCAGCACGGCACTTCTGGAAGCGATATGGGCGAACTTGCTGATCTATCTAAAATGGGGGTAATTAAATTCAATATAGCTACAAACTATCAACAGATCCTATTGAATGTCTTATCCCTTTTGGATGATGGGTTGGACGGGGATGAATTGATGAGAGTAGTACGATCTGATACAGAGGCATTGATAGCTGCTGGCTTTCATGAAAATACAAGGGAAAAGATAAAGGAGTTAGCTAGGGCTATAGAGCAAGACCCAAGTGAAGCAGAGATAAAACCAGAGGATAGTTTGTTTATAGAGTTTTTAAAGAGGACATATGCTTATGGTATAAAAAAGAAGAAGATAAACGAGGATTCTAGCGCAGAGAAGATCGGCATGCTGATAATCAAAGAGTTTAAGAGGCCTTTAGGCGCGATGGATGAGAAGCTTTATGCGCTTCGTGACTCCACGTTTCAAGAGGCCATGAACCATTTAGTCAGAACTCGCGATAACGAGTATCTAAGAGCTGTTGGAGCAACCAATACAGCTGAGATTTCTTTACCTGAGTATGGGGGTGATTTTGCCCCTGGTCATGATGTATTCCAGGCCTTGAGGGGAAGGGGAAGTAGAGAGGCCTTGATTGCAACCAATATTGTAAGTTATGGCCAGATAGAGGGTCATCTCTTAGCTGCAATGGACCAAAATTCTATTGTTCTATTTGAGGCAGCGCGCTCACAGCTTACATCCTATGCCCTACCTCCAGCCACGCTAGCCCGGTATATAAAAGAGGCAGTTAGGAGGACAGGTTGTACGCTTCCGATAGTTCTTCACGGAGACCACATGCAGTACTCAGAAGCGCTCTTTAAGCCTATGGTAATCCTAAAGGAAGAATACGAAAAGGTTCACGGCGAGGGCTCATTTACAGATGATATAGATATCGATGGCATTGATATGGCAATACTTGACAGGGTCCAGGAAAGGTTAAAGGAGAACGCTGCGAAGGAACGTGAAGTTATAACAGGTATCCTCGAAGACGTTATTAAGCATGGCTTCACCTCCAACGCTATAGATGCCTCAACTATTTATGATGAGGTAGCTGGTGACGCAGTTTTAGAGGATTATTTAGAGCATGGAACCCCTGAGCAACAACTCGCTGCTAGTTTAGAAAAAAAGGGCCTATTGTCACTTGAGTGGGGTACAAGAGTTTTGAAAGAGGAGCCAGCATCCTCGCGTTTAGCAAGCGGTGAGAGCATGAGGAAGTTGCACCTGCTCGATATCAAGCTAGGCCTTGGGAGGATATCGGCGGAAGGCGAAACTGTTGGCGATGAATTCAGAGAAAATCTCGCCAATGCGATAACAGGACTTAGCCAAGAAGAATGGAGAACTCTGGTGGACGGTCTAGACAGTGTAGAAGAAGGAAAAACGAAGGCTATCGCTTTAAACTTTCGGCGTACATATGAATCTCCGACTTCTGGACCAGGAGGGTTAGCAAGCAACGCCACTATTGCCGATGCTATTCGCGAAGGCCAGAGATTTACACTAGACGGTCGTGGAATAGAGACTTACGAAGGTGTCACTCTTGACACTGATATACCGGGATTATTAATAGCGCTAGGTGATACGAGACTTGTTGAGCCTCTTGCTACGCGTGTGACAGAAGAAGAATATGATATTACCAGCACTACGACGTCACTAGTTCTTTTTAGAGATGACTATGTGATAAGGGCGCCTCGTGGATTCCAAGGGAGGTTTGATGGATTAGAGGACGACCAGATAGCGGTTATACTTGTATACACCGAGAAGAATGGCAGTGAAATAGAAACTATTCTAGAGGAAAGGGGATTATCTGAAGAAATAGGTGGAAAGATAATAATGCTCAATGTGAACAAACCTGCTAGTCAAGAAGCATTTAATAGAGTGCTTGACGCTAAAGGCTTTGTTGACCTTCGCGACCTAGGTCTGGAGACAGTAGAAGACCTGCTCAATGATAGAGATTTAGTAAAAGGCTTAGCAGGGGCTGTATAAGACTGTAGGCAACACCCCCAACACCAGACGTCCTATTTAGGTACACCCTAAAAACCCTGTCCGCCTCAGGCGGACGGGGTTTTTTATTGCCCTCCCCAAATGCTTGACACTTTAGTCAATGACTAAAGTGTCAAGCATTTTTGTTGCCCATTGCTATTGACAGTCAATGGTTTTTACTATATAATTTATAAGCTATATAGGAGACAGATATGTTACCGGATAAGAAAGGCAAATTTAATGGGTTTGGCGGCAAGTTTGTGCCTGAGACGCTCATGGTGGCGCTTGAGGAGCTGGAGCGCGAGTATAAAAAGGCGCTCAGGGACGCCAGATTCAAAAGGGAATTAGGTGAGTTGCTGGAGGTCTATGCTGGCAGGCCGACTCCGCTTTATTTTGCCCGGAATCTCTCAAAAAAAACAGGTGTAAAGATCTATTTGAAGCGCGAAGATCTGCTGCACACAGGCGCCCACAAGATTAATAATACACTTGGTCAGGTGCTCCTGGCTGTCAGGATGAGTAAGAGGCGTATAATCGCAGAGACAGGCGCTGGCCAGCACGGGGTCGCCACTGCCACTGCAGCAGCTGTATTTGGCCTCCAGTGTGATGTGTACATGGGCATCGAAGATGTTGAGCGGCAGGCTCTGAATGTATTTAAAATGAAACTCTTGGGCGCAAAGGTCATCCCTGTTTATTCAGGCAGCAAGACCTTGAAAGACGCTACGAACGAGGCAATAAGGGACTGGGTTACAAATGTCCGCACCACACACTATATCATTGGCTCTGTGGTAGGCCCGCATCCGTATCCTGCAATGGTAAGGGATTTCCAGACAGTGATCGGCAAGGAGACCAAAAAACAGATCCTGCGCTACGAGAAGCGGCTTCCGGATTATCTGGTCGCATGCGTTGGCGGCGGCTCAAATTCAATAGGCCTATTCCACCCATTTTTTAAATCAAAGGTAAAATTTATCGGCGTAGAGGCAGGCGGCCTTGGCCTTTCAAGCGGCAAACACGGCGCTGCGCTTTGTAAGGGCGAGCCAGGGATCCTGCACGGAAGCAAAAGTTATTTACTCCAGGACAAGGACGGTCAGGTAAAGATAGCTCATTCTATATCCGCGGGACTCGATTACCCCGGCGTAGGCCCAGAGCATTCCTATTACAAAGACATAAAGAGGGCGCAGTATGTAGCTGTCAGTGACAAGCAGGGCCTCGAAGGGTTCAAGATCTTGTGCGAGAAAGAGGGGATCATTCCCGCGCTGGAGCCGAGCCATGCCATTTATTACACTGTAAAGAAGCTGGCGCCAAAGTTAAAGAGGGGCAAGGTCGTGGTCGTCTGCCTTTCCGGCAGAGGCGACAAAGATATTGACATAATAAAAGCTATAAGCCATAAGCTTTAAGCTGTAAGAAAAAAA
>JABMRA010000108.1 GCA_013202925.1 Candidatus Omnitrophota bacterium
CCCTTATATTTTTATTTATTATTTTATTTTTCCCTGCGGCGGATTCAGGTGCCTACGAGGTCAAGTCTCTAGAGCACGGAGAGGACAGGGATGTCCTGTCTATTGTAGAGACCCCTGAGATCAGGAAAGAGCTCCAGACGCCCATAACAGTTGACTTCAGAGATGTAAACCTTGACTATGTGCTGGATTTCCTGTCAGACGCAACCGGCGTGAATATAATATTGGGAAGCAGTGTGGGCGCGGATGAGAAAAAGGTCACCATGAATGTGACTGACATGCCCCTAGAAAGCCTTTTGAAATATGTCTTTAGAAATCACGCCCTGGCATACAGGATAGAGAAGAATGCGGTGTGGGTGGATACGTTTGACGCCATGGAAGAAGAGGCGCCAGAGACCAGGATATATTATCTTAATCAGGGACTTGCCATGTTTACAGAGTTTAGCGGCAAGGCCTCTGGTGTAAGCGGAGGCCTTGGAAGCGCAGCAGGCATCTCAAAGATCAATACCATAAAGGATGTCCTGGAGAATGCAGTGTCGTGGCCAAGTGATTCAAGGATAAATCTGGACGAGCGCACAGGCGCCCTGATAGTAACAAACACGCCGTCGAATCTAAAGGTCATAGAAGACCTTCTTTACAATCTGGATATAGATGCGACGCAGGTCCTTATAGAGACGAGGTTTGTGGAGATAAACGTGACAGACCTGAGTGAGCTGGGAGTGAGCCTGAGTCTGGACTCGCCCTTTGCGATCTATAAGGACTCGGGCCAGCCAGTGAACCAGATCTCCAGCGGAAGCGGTTCAAACTTTTCGGCCTTTACAGGAGCGCCCAGCGAAGGACTCAATCTTGCTTATCAGGGCATGCTGACAAAACCCCAGTTTTCAGCAGTACTGCATGCGCTTGAGAGAAAGACGAACCTCAAGACGCTCTCTGCTCCGAAGATAACGTCCCTGAACAATCAGACAGCTACTATAGAGATAGTGAATGAATTCGTGTATCCTACGAGATACGAGCCGACCCTGATAAAGAACGATCTAAACGGCGACGGAGATTTTCTTGACGAAGAGCTGGTAGGCGGAGTACTTACAAAGGAAACAAGATTTGTAAATGTGCCGCAGGGCTTTGAGACAAGAGACGTAGGGATCCTTCTGCAGGTAACGCCGAACGTGGGCGCGGACAAGGAGACCATTACGCTTACATTGAGGCCTGAGGTAAGCGAGGCAACCGCGAATGCGTTTGAATATAGCGGCGAGGTGAAACTCCCGAAATTTACTACGCGTAATCTGACTACAAATGTAGTTGTGAAAAACGGCGAGACCATAATGCTGGGCGGATTGATAAAGGAGACAAGGATCAACACAGAGACAAAGACGCCGTTCCTGGGAGATATACCTATAGTGGGCGGCCTGTTCAGGAAAAACTCGGACAGCGTAGAGCGCAAGAATCTTTTGATATTTGTCACTGCCAGCATCCTGAGCCGCACCGGAGAAAAATTAAGGTGAGGACATAATTTATGGAACGACAGTAAACATAAATTATATGCTCATTGAAAGAGAGGATAATCATGGCTAATGTCAGCATAAAAGATGTGGCAAGAGAAGCAGGCGTCTCTATTGCAACGGTTTCAAGGGTCTTTAATAAGCAGGGTACTGTCAAAAGGGCCAACAAGATAAGGGTCGAGGCAGTCATAAAAAAACTAAAATTCAGGCCGAACGTCAGCGCGCAGAGGCTGGCAGCCAGGCACAACAATGCAGTGGGCCTTGTAATCCCGAGATATTCTGATATATTCCATTCCTTTTACGCGCTCCAGATCCTGCAGGGCGTAGGGCTTGCCGTAGAGAGACTGAAGCTGGACCTCCTGCTCCACATCACGAACGGAAATACATTTTTGAACGTCTCGGCTGTGGAAGGCGTGATATTCTCTGACATCATAGGAAACGAAGAGCAGGTGGATAATGTGCTTCAGATGGATTGCCCGTGTGTTATCATGAATTATCTGACAAAGGACCTGCCGGTCTCATGTGTGGCCATAGACAATGTCAATGCTGCCCGCAAGGCAACAGAATATCTTATTAAACTCGGACACAAGAGGATCGCTACGATTACAGGCGAATTAAAATCACAGGTGGCCATAGACAGGTTAGACGGATACATAGAGACGCTGGAAAAAAATAAAATCGAGAAGAAAAATAATTATGTAAAATACGGGGACTTTGGAAGGGATTCCGCAATAAGGGCCACGAAAGAGCTTATAAAATTAAAGACCCCTCCGACGGCTATATTTGCAGCCAGCGATGAGATGGCTGTGGGCGCCACGCAGGTCGCGTTTGAGAGCGGTATCAATGTCCCGAGAGGGCTGTCTATAATAGGGTTTGATGATAATCCTCTGGCCTTGAATTTTTCTCCGGTCTCCATTACCACCATGAGGCAGCCTTTGCATAAAATGGCCATGGTCGCAACAGAGACCCTGTATGACCTTATAACCAAAAAGGCCAAAGGCAATAAGAAAATAATCCTTCCCTGCGAACTCATAGAGCGCAACTCCTGCGCATCTCCCGCCAATCGTTAACCTGACAGTATCCTTAGGTTGACAATTACCAAATCCAGGGTAAAATA
>JABMRA010000109.1 GCA_013202925.1 Candidatus Omnitrophota bacterium
GCCCACCATCCGCCACCAAAGGTGGCGAGATGGTGAGGTCTCGCCCTCCGTCAAAGGCGGAGAAGCGGACCCACCACTTATAGCGAGAACCACACCTGATAAGCAATGAAGCCCTATGAAATCATCGAACATACTGCTGATGTAGGGATAAAGGCAAATGGCGCGACGCTCAAGGAATTATTCGAGAATGCAGCCAGGGGCATGTTTGGGATCATTGGGGGCGGGAATACGCAGCAGCCAACGAACGCGCTGAGTCAGAAAAATATCCAGATAAAAAAAGAGGTCGACGGGCTGGAAGAATTATTAGTAGACTGGCTGAGTGAGCTTTTATATATTTTCAATAAAGACCGGATTTTCTTCAGCGATTTCAAGGTCCTCGAGTTAAATAATAGCGGGATTAGCGGCGAGGCATTTGGGCACAGAGTAGACCTTTCGAAGACCACCCTTCAGACAGAGATCAAGGCCTGCACCTTCCACGGACTTAAAATAGAAGAACACAAAAGCGGCTTTAGCTGCAGCATTATTTTTGATGTATAATATAGAGAAGATCGATAATTACCGATGGCAGATCCCCACCTCTTACAAGCCTGGGATGAAGGTCCCGGGCCTTATCTACGCAAACGACTCCCTCATATCTTTAATACTTAAGGATAAGGCGCCTGAGCAGGTCGCGAACGTAGCGTTTTTACCTGGCATAGTGAAATATTCGCTTGCAATGCCCGATATCCACTGGGGTTACGGTTTTAGTATTGGCGGCGTTGCTGCCACAGACCCAGAGAGAAACGGCGTGATCTCGCCAGGAGGGGTTGGTTATGACATAAATTGTGGGATCAGGCTTTTAAGGAGTGACCTGACCGAAGGGGATTTAAAGCCAAGGTTAGAGAATTTGATCAACGCGCTATTTAACAATATACCCTGCGGCCTTGGTTCAAGCGGCGACATCAAAGTGAGCGACAGGGAAGAAAAAGAGATCTTTCTCAAAGGCGCTGGGTGGGCTGTAAAAAAGGGTTATGGTGTAAAGGACGACCTTGAACATACAGAGGACAAGGGCTGTATGGAGGCGGCAGATCCTTCCGGGGTCTCTGAGAGGGCCTATGAAAGAGGCAGGAAGCAGTCAGGTACGCTCGGCTCTGGGAATCATTTTTTAGAGGTGCAGGTGGTCGATGAGATCTACGACGATAAAATAGCGACCATATTCGGGCTCTTCAAAGGCCAGGTCACGGTCATGATCCATTCCGGGTCTCGCGGCCTCGGGTATCAGGTATGCGATGATTATGTAAAGGGCATGATACGCTGTCTGAATAAATATAATATAAATGTGCCTGATAAACAGCTGGCGTGCGCGCCGATAAATTCCAGTGAAGGAAAGGCGTACTTGGGGGCAATGCGCTGCGCTGCAAATTACGCGTGGGCGAACAGACAATGCCTCATGTATCTTGCAAGGATGGTGTTCGAGAGGGTCTTTGATAAAAGTTGGAGCAGCTTGGGACTGGATCTTGTTTACGACGTGGCGCATAATATTGCCAAGATGGAAAGACACAAGGTCAATGGCAAGGAAAAGATCCTTTGCGTGCACAGAAAAGGCGCGACCAGGGCATTTCCTCCGGGCCATCCTGATATACCCGAGGGATACAGAGATGCAGGCCAGCCGGTGATCATACCAGGGGACATGGGCAGTTTTTCTTACGTGCTTGCGGGTTTACCCGGGGCAATGCAAGAGACGTTTGGTAGCGCGTGTCATGGGGCAGGCAGGTGCATGTCCCGCTCAGCTGCAATAAGACAGTGCAGGGGCAGGCAAATAGATAAGGAACTTTTTCAAAAAAGTGGTATAATAGTAAGGGCCAAAGGCAGATCCACATTGGCAGAGGAGATGCCAGAGGCATACAAGGACATTGAACAAGTCGTGGGCGTAGTGCATGAGGCAGGTATTTCCAAAAGAGTGGCCCGTATGAAACCTCTTGGCGTCATCAAGGGCTAACCTTACTATGGGAGCCCGGCTCCCATAGTGTTAAGCGGTGAGCAAAATAAGGAATGGATTATGCTGGATATAAAATTTATCAGGGAAAATCAAGATAAGGTAAAGAAGGCAATAAAAGACAAGGGGCTTAAATTTGACGTTGAAAAACTCATTGGCCTGGATGCTGACAGGAGAAAACTCTTAATGGAGGCAGAGGTCCTTAAGGCAGAGAAAAACAAGGTTTCCAAGGATGGAAAGCCCAGCCCAGAGGTTATAGGGAAAATGAAGCCCCTATCCCAGAAAATAGGAGATTTAGACAAGAAAGTGGAGGAAATAGACCAAAAAATAGGCATTTTAATGCTTGATATCCCAAATATACCCCATAATTCAGTGCCTGTAGGGAGCCCAGATGCCAATAAAATGGTTCGTGAGTGGGGGGAAAGGCCTAAATTTGACTTTAAACCAAAGAACCATATAGAATTAGGAGAAAAACTCGATATACTGGACTTCCCTCGATCTTCAAAGATCTCAGGGGCTGGTTTCTGTCTTTTTAAGGGCCTTGGCGCAAAGCTTGAAAGGGCGCTCATCAATTTTATGCTGGATCTACATACCAAAGAGCATGGGTATAAAGAGATCTTCCCGCCTTTTCTTGTTAACAGGGTCAGCATGACCGCTACAGGCCAGCTCCCAAGGCTTGAGCAGGATATGTATAGACTAAAGGATGACGATCTGTTCCTTATCCCTACAGCAGAGGTGCCTGTTACTAATATCCACAGGGATGAGGTGTTGGATGAGGCCATCTTACCTATTTATTACACTGCTTACACTGCATGTTTCAGGCGCGAGGCCGGTTCTTACGGCAAGGACACTAAAGGCCTCATGCGGGTCCACCAGTTTGACAAGGTGGAGCTGGTTAAATTTGTAAAACCAGATGCCTCTTATGACGAGCTTGAATCATTGCTCAAAAACGCAGAAGAGGTCTTGAAGAGATTAAAGCTTTCCTATAGAGTAATGGCGCTTTCAACAGGGGATATAAGTTTTTCTGCCAGCAAATGCTATGACCTTGAGGCATGGGCGCCTGGCATCGAGAAGAATCTGGAGGTCTCCAGCTGCTCGAATTTTACTGATTTTCAGGCGCGCAGGGCAAATATTAAATACAGGCAGAAAGGCAAAAAGAAACTCGACTACATCCATACCCTGAATGGTTCCGGCATAGCAATGGCGCGCACAGTGATCGCCATAATAGAAAATTTTCAGCAGAAAGACGGAAGCATCTTGATACCAGAGGCCTTGCGGCCTTATATGGATGGAAGTGAAAGAATAACAAAGGAATGAGCATACTGGTCAAGGTATTGCGATTTATCGGAAGTTTCCTGCTTATACCTGCCTGCGTAGCAGCTACAGCAGGTTTTTATAACGGGATACTTGCTATAAAATCCATTTCAGGCCCAGCCTTTATTTTTTTATTAGGCGCACTGGCGTATTCCAGCCTGCATCTATTTTTATTCAAGCTTGATTTTTTATATGTAATCGGGCACGAGCTGTTGCATGCTGCAGCCACGCTTGTCTCAGGCGGCAAGGTAAGGGGCATCAAGGTCTCAAGCCGCGAGGGAAGCGTACAGACCACCACGCCTAATTTTTTCGTTATCCTGGCACCGTACCTTATTCCCGGATACACGGTCTTTGTCGCGCTTTTATATTTTTTGCTGTCTTTCTTTATTGACGTATCAAGATCCACCGGCTTATTCATTTTTCTTTTAGGTTTTACGCTGATGTTTCACCTGGCATATACTGCGCAATCAATGCGGGAGAAACAGTCTGACCTGATAAAGACAGGGTATCTATTTTCTATCTCTTTTATATACATAGCCAATCTTGTAATCGTATTCTCCATAATAAGTTTTTTGTTCAAGGAGGCGCGGTTTTTTGATTTCCTCTCTTTTTCTTACGAGAGGGCAAAGGAATTTTACTATTCCTTCTGGCGGCAGTTGTTTTTGTAAAAAAGGTCCCTCGTCCGCCTGCGGCGGACTCGGGATCAATTTTTGCTTTGCAAAAATTGGAGAGGTCGCATAGCCTGGCCTAGTGCGCGCGCTTGGAAAGCGCGTAATCCGCAAGGATTCGTGGGTTCGAATCCCACCCTCTCCGCCAAAAAACTTGCACTTAGAGGTTGGCTAAAAATACAATGTATCTATATGGTAAAAATTCCATCCTGGAGCGCCTGAAGGCCAACCCCAAAAGCATAAGAAAAATATTTCTGCAGCACAATTTTAACGCCCCGCATATAACAGCTCTTATAGGTTCTAAAAACATCCCCGTAGAACATATGACCGAAAAAGGCCTTACCAGGATCAAACGGGCGGACAGGCTTCAGGGCATCGTTGCCGAGGTGGGCGGATTTCAATACGCAGGTTTTGAAGATCTGTTAAACAGGCCTCAGGATAAAAAATTATCATTTATATTCCTGGACAATATAAATGACCCGCACAATCTGGGCTCTGTAATAAGGATCGCGGCCTGTTTTGGAGGATTCGCAATAGTTATACCCGAACACAGGTCGTGCCAGGTTACGGATGCCGTCATGCATGTTGCCTCAGGCGGAGAGAATTTTACCCCTGTTTCACTGGTCACCAATACTTCTGCCGCGCTTATGAAAGCAAAAAAGGCAGGATACTGGGTTGTCGGGACTGTAGTTGAAAAAGGCGAAGATATAAATAAGGCGAAGCTGCCGTTTCCCATATGCCTTGTCCTGGGATCCGAGGGCAAGGGTATCAGGCACGGCGTTGACAAGACACTTGATTTACGCGTAACGCTGCCTATGAGAGGCGCGGCCCTTTCTTTTAATGTTGCCATGGCCTGCGCTATTTTTTGTCATGAGGTAGACAGGCAAAGGCCGGAGAGAGTGATAAATAAATGAGCAAAAAATACGAAGCTAAACTGCTGAATTTTATAACTGAGGCAGGCATGCTTAAGCGCGTCAAGCGTTCAGGCTGGTGGGTCCTTGGCATAAAGGACGGAGAGACAGTGGCCGAACATAGCTTTAGATGCGCGGTTATCGCCTATATTATAGCCTCGATGGAAAAAATCTCTCCATATAAGGCAATGCTAATGAGCCTTTTTAACGATATACACGAGGCACGTATAAACGATCTGCACAAGATGTCTCAGCGCTACTTTGAATTTAAGAAGGCGGAAGAAAAGGCCTTTAAAGAACAGATATCCCGGCTGCCCAGGGCCATTAAACAGGAATTGTCCTCCATGCATATAGAGTATAGAAAGCAGGATACAAAACCGGCTATTATCGCAAGAGACGCTGACATATTGGAATGCCTGATCCAGGCAAAGGAATACGAGGAGTATGGATTCAAAGAGGCGCCGAAATTCATGAAAAAGGCCCCGAGGTTTCTTAAGACCA
>JABMRA010000110.1 GCA_013202925.1 Candidatus Omnitrophota bacterium
AAGTTCATTGCCTTGGCCAGGCCTCGGGCTGAAAGACACTTCGTGATGGCACTGGTTAAAGTGGTCTTTCCATGGTCAACGTGTCCGATGGTGCCGATATTTACATGCGGCTTTGTACGTTCAAATTTTTCCTTTGCCATTACCAACCTCCTGGTTTAATCTCTACTTGCCAATAACCTTTTCCGCTATATTTGAAGGCACTTCCGCGTAATGGGAAGGCTCCATTGTATAGGAGGCCCTGCCTTGTGTCAAGTTCCTTATCGCCGTTGCGTACCCAAACATCCCTGCAAGCGGCGCATCGCACTTCACGATCTTTGCATTGCCCTTTTGCGTGATCTCCCTTATCTTGCATCTCCTTGAATTCAAATCACCTATGACTTCACCCATGTATTCTTCAGGAAAAATAACCTCCAGCGCCATTATCGGTTCCATCAGCCGGCACTTTGCCTTTCCTAAACCCTCCTTGAAGGCGATCGACCCTGCCATCTTGAATGCCAGTTCCGAAGAATCCACTTCGTGGAACGATCCGTCGATCAAAGTCACTTCTGTGTCTATTACTGGGTACCCTGCTATCACGCCTGTCTTTGAGGCCATATTGACTCCGGCCTTCACAGCAGGTATATACTCTCTGGGTATGTTGCCGCCCACGATCTTGTTTATAAATTCAACCCCTGTGCCGGTCTCGCCAGGTTTTATAATAATCACTGCGTGGCCGTACTGACCGTGTCCGCCTGTCTGCTGGATAAACTTTCCGACAGAGCGCACTTCCTGCGTTGGCATCTCCTTGTATGCTACCTGTGGCGTGCCTGTATTTGCGGAGACCTTGAACTCCCTGGAGAGCCGGTCAATGATTATTTCCAGATGAAGTTCTCCCATGCCTGAGATAATGGTCTGCCCTGTTTCTGTATTGTACTTCACCTTGAACGTAGGGTCTTCCTCCTGCAGTTTATTCAATGCCATGCCAAGCTTGTCCTGGTCCACTTTTGTGGCTGGCTCTATTGCCATTGAAACAACAGGCTCTGGAAAATGCATCTTTTCCAGCATGATCGGGTAATCCTTATCGCAAAGCGTGTCGCCTGTCTGGGCGCTCTTCAGGCCCACAACACCCACGATGTCTCCTGCGCCCACCCCGTCCACTATCTCCTGTTTGTTTGCATGCATACGCACGATCTTGCTCAATCTATCATTCTGGTCACGATTTATATTGTACACGTACGTGCTCTTTTGCAGCGTGCCTGAATATACCCTTATATAGGTAAGCCGGCCCACGTACGGGTCTGTTGCTATCTTGAAGCACAGCGCGCAAAACGGCTCGTCATCAGATGTCTTCCTCTCTATCTCCTTCTCTGAATCAGGGTCTATGCCTTTTATAGGCAGGACATCCAGGGGAGACGGCATGCAATCGCACACTGCATCCAACAGCATCTGAACGCCTTTATTCTTAAAAGCAGCCCCGCACATTATAGGTACGAACATATCCTCTATGACTGCTTTACGCAATGCAAAACGCAGCTCGCCTTCTGAAATGGGCTGGTTGTGCACGTATTTATCCATCAATCTATGGTCATGTTCTGCCAGTTTCTCAACAAGGTCATGATTGTATATCTTTGCCTTTTCAATCATATCCTCCGGTATAGCTGCCTCTTTAAAATTGTCGTCTATCTTGTCTTCTTCAAAAATAAACGCCTTCATCTGAAGCAGGTCTATCACGCCCCTGAAATCCGCTTCGCTCCCGATAGGCAGCTGAATAGGAAACGTGCTTGCGCCCAGCTTCTCCTCGATATCCCTTACGACCTTTTTAAAATTCGCGCCCACGCGGTCCATCTTGTTTATAAATGCTACCCTGGGAACCTTGTAGCGGTCTGCCTGGCGCCACACTGTCTCTGACTGCGGCTGTACTCCGCCCACTCCGCAGAAAATAACGACCGCGCCGTCCAACACCTTTAATGAGCGCTCCACCTCTGCGGTGAAATCCACATGGCCGGGCGTATCGATTATATTGATCCTGCAATCCCTCCACCTGCAGCTCGTCGCAGCCGCTGTAATAGTAATGCCTCGCTCCTGCTCCTGCTCCATCCAGTCCATTACAGCAGTGCCCTCGTGCACCTCGCCAAGTTTATAGAGTCTGCCTGTGTAATAGAGCATCCTCTCAGTGGCAGTGGTCTTGCCTGCATCTATATGAGCAATAACGCCTATGTTCCTTATTTTTTCTAAAGGGATATCTCTAACCATATGTCTATTATTTGTTCTCTCCTGAACCAAAAGCGCCATGTTTTACATCTTTCCTCTTCATAATCCCACTACCATTTGTAGTGCGCAAAGGCCTTGTTGGCCTCCGCCATCCTATGCATGTCTTCTCTCTTCTTCATTGCAGAGCCCTGTGATTTGAACGCATCCATGAGCTCGCCCGCCAGCTTCTCATCCATGGGCTTTCCTTTTTTCTGCCGCGCAAAATCCCTTAGCCACCTCATTGCAATGGCTGTTCCCCTGTCGCTCCTTACCTCGATGGGCACCTGATACGTGGCGCCGCCGACCCTTCTGGGCTTGATCTCCAGAAGAGGTCTGACATTATCAATCGCCTTCTGCAATACCTCAAGAGAATTGGTGTCGCCTGTATTCTTTGAAACAATATCAATGGCATTATACATTATATCTTCTGCGAGTGAACGCTTGCCTTTTTCCATTATCACGTTGACAAACCTGGTAACAAGCTTGCTGTTGTATTTAGGATCCGGCAACACGTCCCTTTTTTCAGCTCGTCTTCTTCTCATGCAACTACTCTCCTTATCAGAATGTCGGTGAAAGGTTTAAGGTTTAAGGTGACTGCTTTTCACTTTAAACTTTTAACTTTTCACTAGCATCGGTTCTTTACGTGTCAAGCCTTTGGCCGCTTGGCGCCATATTTGGAACGGCTCTTTTTTCTATTTTGGACCCCTGCTGTATCAAGGGTCCCTCTTACGATGTGATATCTCACGCCAGGAAGGTCCTTTACTCGGCCTCCCCTGATCAAGACTATCGAGTGCTCCTGAAGGTTGTGGCCTTCTCCGGGTATGTACGAGGTGACTTCTATGCCGTTCGTAAGCCTGACCCTCGCGACCTTTCTTAAGGCAGAGTTTGGCTTCTTTGGCGTCTGCGTCTTTACCTGCAGGCACACGCCTCGCTTCTGAGGGCACCCCTCAAGCGCACGTGACTTTGTCTTTCTCTTTTTCTTGCTCCTACCCAATCGTATCAACTGACCTATTGTTGGCATTTCCTCTCTCTTTCCCTCCTGACTCACTCGAGCATCCGCCCGGCGGATGTGGACTATTTTTTGGCGGGCTTGACTGCCTTACCCTCCCCGGGCTCTTCTTTTTTCTCCTGCTTCAGATCCAGCACCTCTTTTACCATTTCAATAGACGTATGGTCCTTGAATCCTGTGCCTGCCGGGATCAGGTGCCCCATGATGACATTTTCCTTCAAGCCCCTGAGCTCGTCTATTTTTCCGCTCGCTGCTGCCTCTGTCAACACACGCGTTGTCTCCTGGAAGCTCGCTGCGGATATAAAACTCTCCGTTGAGAGCGCTGCCTTTGTAATACCTAAAAGTAGCGGCGTTGCACTCGCTGGCTTGCCTTTTTTCTTCGCCACCCTCCCGTTCTCTTCCAGAAACGCAGTCTTGTCCACATGCATGCCAGTCAAAAATTCAGTGTCCCCTGGATCCTCTATCCTGATTTTCTTGAGCATCTGCTTTACGATTATCTCAATGTGCTTGTCGTTGATCTTAACGCCCTGCAGCCTATAGACCTCCTGCACCTCATTGACCAGATACTCCTGCAGCCTCTTCTCGCCGCTTACCTTTAATATATCCTGCGGATTTATCGGTCCGTCCACCAGCTGATCGCCTGTCTTTACCCTGTCACCTTTATATGCGTTCAGATGTTTTCCGTGCGGTATGATGTACTCTCGCTTCATGCCGGATGCGGATCTGACAATAATCCTTCGTTGGCCCTTCTTGGAAGTCGCGAATTCCACGATGCCGTCTATCTCGCTTATCATTGCCGGGTCTTTTGGCCGCCTCGCCTCAAAAAGCTCTGCCACTCTCGGAAGACCGCCAGTGATATCCTTTGTCTTCGAGACCTGTCTCGGTGTCTTTGCTACAAGGTCGCCTGCCCTTACAGGTTGTCCGTCCTGACATACAATGTGCGCGCCTGCCGGGATCGGATATATCGCCATTACCTCTTTCTTATCATTCTCAATAACTATCTGCGGATGGTATTCACCTCTATGTTCCACTATAACGCGGCCGGTAAGGCCTGTTGCCGTATCCACCTCTTCGACCATTGTCACTTCTTCTACAATGTCCTCGTATCGCACTTTACCCGAGACCTCTGTCAATATAGGAGAGGTGTACGGATCCCATCTTACAAAAATAACATTCTTGTCTATCTCTTGCCTGTCTTTAACAGCTAGCACAGAACCAGAAGGCACTGTGTGTTTTTCAAGTTCCCTGCCGCTATCGTCATTTATGCTTATCTGGCCGTTTCGGTTCAATACGATAATGTCGCCCGAGTCCTGCTTTACCGTCTTGAGGCCGTGATACTGTATAAGGCCTTTTGACTTGGACTTTATAAATGACTGCTCAATGATCCTCGATGCTGTTCCGCCTATGTGGAAGGTCCTCATTGTAAGCTGCGTGCCGGGTTCGCCTATTGACTGCGCAGCTATTATACCAACAGCTGTGCCGAGCTCCACGATCTTGCCGCTCGCCAGGTCCCTTCCGTAACATTTTGCGCACACGCCATGTTTGGTCTCGCACGTCAAGACGCTCCTGATGCGTATCTTTTCTATGCCGGCTGATTCTATGCGCCCTGCGGCCTCGCCATTTATCTCGCTCCCTGCCTCTACCATAATCTCGTCGGTGACAATGTCAACGATGTTATCCACTGCAACGCGGCCTGTGATCCTTTCCCTGAGAGGCACTACTTCTTCGTCTGCCTCGATAATCGCGCTTACCAATATGCCGTTCAATGTCCCGCAATCCTTTTCGCTGATAATGACATCCTGCGACACGTCCACAAGCCGCCTCGTGAGATACCCTGAATCAGCGGTCTTAAGCGCTGTATCTGCCAGACCTTTTCTCGCGCCGTGGGTGGAAATAAAATATTCCAGCACAGTCAGTCCTTCGCGGAAATTCGCAATGATGGGCGTCTCTATGATCTCACCTGACGGCTTTGCCATAAGCCCCCTCATGCCCGAGAGCTGCCTTATCTGCTGTTTCGAGCCTCGCGCGCCAGAGTTTGCCATCATAAATACCGGGTTAAAATTATCCAGTTCCAAAAATAGGAGATCCGAGATCTTATCCGTCGTGTGCGTCCATATATCGACGATCTTGTTGTATCTTTCACGCTCGGTTATAATTCCCTTTCTATACTGGTCCTCTACGGAATTTACCTCTTTCTTTGAACTGGCGACCACCTTTTTCTTGTCGTTAGGGATATGCAGGTCATCCACTGAAATAGACAGGCCTGCCAGCGTCGCATATTCAAAACCTATCCTCTTCACACTATCAAGAAGATTTACGGTGACGTCGTGGCCAAATCTCTTGTAGCAATCCGATATAACGCCGGATAGGTTTATCTTTTCCAGCGCCTTGTTTACGTACGGCAGGCCCTCCGGCAATATGCGGTTGAAGGTCACCCTGCCCGCAGTCGTCTCTACGAGTTCTTTGTCCAGCCTGACCTTTATCTTTGCATGTATATCTATCTCGTTATCCTGGAACGCAAGCTCTGCCTCTTCCTTATCCGCAAAGACCATGCCCTCACCTTTCAATCCCGGCCTTTCCTGTGTCAGATAATAACAGCCCAGCACGATATCCTGCGTTGGGCTTACAATAGGCCTTCCGTCAGAAGGAGAAAATATATTATTGGACGCGAGCATCATGAGCCGGCATTCCATCTGTGCCTCCATAGATAAAGGTACGTGGACAGCCATCTGGTCTCCGTCAAAGTCAGCATTGAATGCAGTACAGACGAGCGGATGTATCCTGATGGCCTTGCCTTCTATGAGGATCGGCTGAAACGCCTGTACGCCAAGCCGATGTAAAGTAGGTGCCCTGTTCAATAATACAGGGTGGTCCTTTATCACGTCATCCAGTATGTCCCATACCTCGAGCCGAGCCTTCTCCACCATCCTCTTTGCGCTCTTTATCGTATGAACAAATCCCTTTTCCTTTAATTTTTTAATAATAAACGGCTCAAAGAGTTCCAATGCCATCTTTTTCGGAAGACCACACTCCCATAATCTCAGCTCAGGGCCGACGACAATAACGCTCCTGCCGGAATAATCCACTCGCTTTCCCAGAAGGTTCTGCCTGAATCTGCCCTGCTTGCCTTTCAACATATCACTGAGCGATTTTAACGGCCTGTTTGCAGGGCCCAGCACCGGCCTGCCGTGCCTTCCATTGTCAAACAACGCGTCCACGGATTCCTGGAGCATGCGTTTTTCATTGCGTATAATGATATCAGGCGCCTTGAGCTCCAGAAGTTTCTTCAGGCGGTTGTTTCGGTTTATGACGCGTCGATAAAGGTCGTTCAGGTCGCTTGTGGCAAACCTGCCGCCTTCAAGAGGAACAAGCGGCCTCAAATCAGGCGGGATCACAGGTATTATATCCACCACCATCCAATCAGACTTGTTGCCTGATTTCTTAAAGGCCTCCATTATCTTCAATCTCTTCAGCGTCTTTATCTTGGCCTGCACAGACTTTTGCTCCACAAGGTCTGCCCTGAGCTTTGCAATGAGCTTTGCGGGTTCGATCTCTTTCAAGAGCTCCCGTATTGCATCAGCGCCTATCATTGCCTTGAATTTAGTGCCGTATTTTTCAACGTAGTCCCTGTATTTTTCCTCAGAGAGGAGCTCCTTCTTCTTCAACGGCGCGTCACCGGGCTCAACAACAATATATTCCTCGTAATAGATCACCCTCTCCAGGTCGCGAAGTCCTATATTAAGGAGTAGGGCCATACGGCTGGGCATTGCCTTGAAAAACCATACGTGCGAACACGGCGCAGCCAGGTCTATGTGGCCCATCCTCTCGCGCCTTACTTTGGAAAGCGTCACCTCAACGCCGCAGCGGTCGCATACTATACCTTTATATTTAATGCGTTTGTACTTTCCGCAGCTGCATTCCCAATCACGCGTAGGCCCGAATATCTTCTCGCAGAAAAGACCATCCTTTTCAGGCCTAAGGGTCCTGTAATTGATGGTCTCGGGTTTTTTTATCTCGCCCCTTGACCACGATTTAATAACATCAGGCGAAGCAATCTTTATCGAAATAAAGTCGAATGAGTTTGTTTCTTTAGCCAGCATCTTTTCTCCCTTGCATTGCCTCTGCTAATCCGCCTTAGGCAGATTATTTCTTTTTGCGCATGGCCTTTTTGCGCTTCTTGCGCTGCGCCTTTAGGTCCTCTTTGGAAACAATAACAGGCGAAATACCGCTTGAGTCCTTGTACTCTGTCCTGATGTCCAGGCAAAGGCTCTGCAGCTCCTTGACTAACACATTAAAGGATTCCGGCGTACCGGGGTGCAGCGCGTGCTCACCTTTGACTATAGATTCGTATACCTTGGTCCTTCCGCTCACGTCGTCGCTCTTTACGGTCAGGAGTTCCTGCAGGGTATAGGCAGCTCCGTACGCCTCCAGTGCCCAGACCTCCATTTCTCCAAATCTCTGTCCGCCAAACTGCGCCTTGCCGCCAAGAGGCTGCTGCGTCACCAGCGAATACGGGCCAATTGAACGAGCGTGTATCTTATCGTCCACGAGATGTGCGAGTTTCATCATGTATATGTAGCCCACAGTGACCTCTTGATTAAAGGCCGCACCTGTCAGGCCGTCAAACATCCTAACCTTTCCGTGCTCAGGAAGGCCTGCCTTGCGTAACTCCAGCTTTATCTCTTCTTCTTTCGCGCCGTCGAAGACAGGTGAAGTGACCTTGAAGCCCATTACCTTTGCAGCCCAGCCAAGGTGCGTCTCCAGTATCTGCCCAACGTTCATCCTTGAAGGCACGCCAAGTGGATTCAGAACCACCTCAACAGGCCTGCCGTCTTCCATGTAAGGCATGTCCTCTTCAGGCAGGATCTTGGCGATCACGCCTTTGTTCCCGTGCCTGCCAGCCATTTTATCACCGACGGACAATCTCTTCTTACTGGCAATGTACACTACCACCCTCTTTAAGACACCGGCTGGTAATTCATCGCCTCTCTTTATCTTGTCCACTTCGTGCTCTTCCTCGTAAAGCACTTCCTCTATCTGGTCATTGTAAATCACGAGCGTTCGCTTTATCTCTGCTTCAAGTTCAAGATCAGTATCCACTTTTACGCTGGCAACGTCGCATTTTTCAAACTTGGAGATATCCTTTTGCCTGACCGGCCTGCCCTCTGCCACGAGCGTAGTCCCTGTCTCGTCGGAAAGAAGCGAGGCTGTCAGCTTTACGCCGGAGAGAAGTTTAAATAAACGATTGCGTCTTTCTTTTTTGATATTCTCTACACGTTTTTCGTATTCTGCCCTTATCTTCTGTATCTTTGCATGCTCATTACTGAGGTCTTCCTTTGATTTTGATTTCTGACCTTTCCTGGAAAAGACCTTTGCGTCCACCACTATCCCCTCTACACCTGACGACACCGTAAGCGATGCGTCGCGGACATCACCTGCCTTTTCTCCGAATATTGCACGCAGGAGTTTTTCCTCCGGAGAAAGCTCTGTCTCGCTCTTTGGCGCGACCTTGCCCACGAGTATGTCTCCGGGCTCTACTTCTGCGCCTACCCTGATAA
>JABMRA010000111.1 GCA_013202925.1 Candidatus Omnitrophota bacterium
AATGCCGCTTGAATTCGGCTCTCTCATAAAGACTATAAAGACAAAGGTGCCTAATTCGAACAAGGCAAGGATCAGCGTGCATTGTCACAATGACCTGGGGCTTGGCGTGGGCAATTCTCTCGCTGCTATTAAGAACGGGGCGGAGCAGGTAGAGTGCACTATAAACGGCATTGGAGAAAGGGCAGGCAATGCATCATTGGAAGAGATTGTAATGGCATTGAATACCAGAAAGGATATATTTAACTGCACTACGTCTATAAAGACCGAGGAGCTCTACAAGACCAGCCGGCTTGTCAGTAAACTCACAGGCATTGTGGTGCAGCCCAACAAGGCAATAGTGGGCCGCAATGCATTCAGCCACGAGGCAGGCATCCACCAGGACGGTATTTTGAAAAAGAGGGCCACTTATGAGATCATGAGGCCTGAGGATGTAGGGTTTGGCGGGACAAGGCTTGTTTTGGGTAAGCATTCAGGAAAGCATGCATTCAAGGAGAGGTTGAAAAAGCTGGGCGTTGAGCTCGAAGCAGAAGATCTAATAAAGGCGTTCGAGCGGTTCAAGGACCTTGCTGACAAGAAAAAAGAGGTGTTTGACGAGGATATATTGACGATAGTGGAAGACGAGGTCGTGTCTGTGCCGGAGACTTATAAGATAACCGGGTTTGAATACAGGAGCGGCAAGAATATTGAGCCGCACGCTACTGTAGAGCTTGTAAAAGGCGCTATAAGCAAGAAAGAATCTTCTTCAGGCGACGGCCCGGTAGATGCATGCTATAGGGCCATTGAAAAGATAACAGGCATTAAGTTTAAACTTCTGGATTATTCCTTAAAGGCGGCAACAGGCGGCAGGGATGCGTTGGGAGAGGTCTCAGTGAGGGTCAAGGCCTCCACTGGTCTCGAGCTCTCTGGCCGGGGCGCTTCTACTGATATAGTTGAGGCAAGCGCCAAGGCATACGTGAGCGCAGTAAACAAATTCCTTTTCGCAAAGGGTCGGAAAATATAAACTTAAGGAATTGGATAAGGGCGGACATCGGGTCCGCCCATAGTTTATCAGAGGTCTGTATGGATATATACGGCATTATAGGTTGGCCAGTAAAACATAGTCTATCTCCGGCAATGCACAATGCCGCGTTCAAGGAGCTGGGCATTGATGCTGAGTACAGGAAATTCGAGGTAAAACCCGAAGACCTCAAGGACTTTTTGCTGAATAGGAAGGATGTGAAGGGGCTCAATGTGACTGTGCCGCATAAGGTCAGGGCAAAGGAGATTTTAAAAGACAAGGCAGAGGTATCGGATTATGCTGAATTATCCGGCGCTATCAACACGGTAAAGCGGGAGAAGGGCAAGATAAAATGTACCAATACTGACGTGCCTGGCTTTTTGACTTCTCTAAAGAAAGACCTGGGGTTCGAGCATAAAGATAAAAGTGTCATTTTGGTTGGTTGCGGCGGCGCAGGCAGGGCTATTATCGCAGGCCTGATCACTGAATGCAGTAAAATCTATGTATATGATAACAGCGAGAGCGCGATGAAGTCTACAGAAGATGCCTTTTCAAAGATAAAAGACAAACTACAATCTATCTCAAAGGAGAAAATGCCCACGATTATTAAAAATTGCCGGTTGCTGGTCAATGCCACTCCTATAGGCATGAAAGAGGGTGACAGTTCTCCTGTAGATAAGGGCTTGCTTCACAAAGACTTATCTGTTTATGATGTGGTTTATAATAGAGAGACAGGGCTTGTTAAGGATGCAGGGTCTTTAGGGTTACCCGCAACAGGCGGCCTGGGTATGCTTTTATACCAGGGCGCGCATGCCTTTGAATTCTGGACAGGCAAGCAGGCCCCGGTAGAGGCAATGAGAAAGGCCTTATTGAAAGTTGTAAGCCATAAGCTTTAAGCTAAATTTTATGATGTATTTGATTGTTTTTATCTTTGGGGCAGTGATCGGGAGTTTCCTGAACGTGTGCATATACAGGATACCGCGGAATGAATCCATTGTTTTGCCCGGGTCGAGATGTGTGCATTGTAAAAAACCGATCCCGTGGTACGACAATGTCCCGTTTTTAAGTTATATCTTTCTGCTCGGCAGGTGCAGATCCTGCAAACAGAAGATATCGTTCCGCTATCTTGCAGTTGAATTGATAAGCGCAATGGCATTTTTGATTTTATTCGCGTCATTTGGTTTTACAGCAAAGTTCTGGATATACAGTTTAGTGACATTTGGCCTGATCGTAACGACTTTTATCGACCTGGAATTTCAGATCATACCTGACAGGATCAGCATAGGCGGCCTGGTTTTGGGGATTGCCTTAAGTACAGCGATACCGCAGCTTCATGGTGTTGCTACATGGAAGGCCGGGCTTATGAATTCCGCAATAGGCGCCTTGGTAGGAGGCGGCATTATATATCTGACAGGCCTTTTAGGCCAAATGGCTTTTAAAAAAGAGAGCATGGGCGGAGGCGATGTAAAACTCGTGGCAATGCTGGGAGCCTTTTTGGGCTGGAAGGCAGCGGTACTTATTTTTTTCCTTGCGCCGTTTTTCGGCACACCAGCAGGCCTTTACCTAAAATTTGCAAAAAAATGTGATATAATTCCTTATGGGCCTTATCTTTCCCTGGCAGGTTTTGTAGTCATGATCTATGGTCAGGGAATATTGGATCTGTTATTTTTATAGGAGGTGTACAATGTTGAGATTTCTAACTGCTGGTGAATCCCATGGAGAAGCACTTCTGGGCATTTTAGAAGGTATGCCCAGCGGACTAAAGCTGGACAATGCCTTTATAGATAAAGAGCTTAAGAGGCGCCAGGAGGGCCCAGGAAGAGGCGAGAGGATGAAGATAGAGCACGACCGCGCAAAGCTCCTGTCTGGCCTGAAACAGGGCATTACTATAGGGAGTCCTGTATCTATTCTTATCGAGAATAAGGATTCGTCTATGGATAAATTGCCTGAGATCAAAAATCCCAGGCCAGGACACGCAGATCTGGCAGGGATCCTGAAGTACGGCTTCAAGGGCGCGCGGGCGGTTCTTGAGAGGGCCTCTGCAAGGGAGACAGCCATGAGGGTCGCTATAGGCGCATGCTGTAAATTATTATTGAAAGAGTTCAGGGTGCGGGTGTCGAGCCATGTTGTGATGATAGGCAGCGCAGATGGTACTTGTGAGAAATCAATTATAAAAGAGATCAACAAGGCCAGAGAGAAAAAGGATACCCTGGGAGGCATATTCGAGGTAGTCGCAGAGGGCGTGCCAGCAGGCATGGGCAGTTATGTGCAGAGCGACAGGCGTCTGGACGCACAGCTTGCTTCCAGCATCATGTCCATACCAGCTGTCAAGGCAGTTGAGATAGGCAGTGCTATTGATGCCAGTAAGAAACTCGGCTCTGAGGTACACGACGAGATATTTTTCTCCAAGGCCAAGGGTATTTACAGGAAGACAAATAACGCCGGCGGCATTGAAGGCGGGGTTTCAAACGGCGAAGATATAGTGGTGCGCGGCTACATGAAACCCATAAGCACGCTGATGAAGGGTTTGAATACAATAGATATCGCTACAAAAGAGGCTGTAAAGGCAGCCACGGAACGTTCTGATGTCTGCGCTGTTCCTGCGGCAGGCGTGATCGCAGAGGCAGTGTGCGCCTTTGTTATAGCCAATGCGTTCTTGGAGAAATTCGGCGGGGACGCTATTCCGGATATAAAAAAGAATTACGAGGCGTATCTCAGCAGATTAAAAATGTAATGACAGGGAGAAACTTGCGTAGTCTGTGTCAAAGGTATGTATCCTGTCGGTATGGCGCCAGCCAACAGCAATAGAGTATAATTTTTTGGGTCGATAGGCTATTTCAGCCCCCACCTCGTTGTATTCATCACGCCCTTCTTCAAGATTAAGTGAATACTCTTCAAAGACATCAAAGGAGAAGCGGTCCCAGAAGGGCAGGCGCAAGACGATCTTGGTGATCGTATCAAAGGATTTACTGTCTGTAGCAAAGACCATATGATCAAGCACCTGACCGGATATAAGCTGGAAGGACTGGCCTATATAAAGATATTGCCATAGATCTTTGCCGGCTTCCAGGCCAAGCAGCACCCTTTCCCAATCATCTATCTCTGAATTCCACTGCGAGTCCACAAAGGCAGATATCCTCATATCAGGGGAGTCTATTTTTTTGTTAAGCTCTATGCGGTTTAGATAGATATCCCCGTCGTCGCCTCTTGCGTCTAACAGGTACTCATCCCTGATCTTTAGTTCCAAGGCAGAGACAGGATTTACGAGGAGGAGTTGAGCTGCAATGCAGATTAGGAATACCCTGATTATGGATTTCATTTTTGTATAAAAGCATATCACGCGCCGGCATAATATGCAAGCAATAAAATGCTTTACATTTTTGACATTGTCAAAAATGTAAACTTATGTTATAGTCTATAACGATAAATGCGGGAGGGAGTTATGCGGAATATAGTGATAGTAGGTTTCATGGGGACAGGCAAGACCGTTGTGGCAAAGCTTCTTGCCCAGAAGCTCGGAAGGGAGTTTCTGGAGCTGGATGCTGTTATAGAGGAAAAGGAAGGCATGTCCATTAAGGAGATTTTTGAGAAAAAGGGCGAAGAGTATTTCAGGGAGATAGAAAAGGGTGTTGTGAGGGAGACCTCAGAGAAAAAGGGCCTTGTTGTATCCGCGGGCGGCGGCGCGATCATTGATGAAGAGAATTTCAGGAACCTGAAGAAGAACAGCGTGATTATCTGCCTGGAGGCCTCACCAGACACTATCCTTAAGAGGACAGGGGGCAATACCTGCCGGCCGCTCTTAAACGTGCCTGACCCGAAGAAAAAGATAGAGGGGCTGCTGAAAAAAAGAGAGACGCACTATAAAAAGGCGGACTTTCGTATAGATACAGACGGCATGAGCGTGGAACAGGTTGCGCAGAAGGCGATAGAGTTAATTCCTGCCTAGAAAGATCTACAATTTCCTGAAAGAAAATGGAACGGCGTGTGTCATATGGCTAGAGGTGTATTATGCGAGATAGGGAGAGACTGCTTATACTTAATATGGTCGAGGGCGTGGGGAGTATCAGGACCCAGGCGCTTTTGAGGGATCTTGGGTCGCTGGAAAAGGTGTTTCGCGCAAAGGAGAACGAACTTGCGAGGGTAAGAGAAATCGGGCCGCGCTTAGCGCCGACAGTGGCACAGTCTATCAGGGAGATAGACATAGAAAAGGAATTACGTTTAATAGAGGCGTACGGCGTTAAGATCATTGGTTTTTTAGACAAGGATTATCCCGAGAGTTTGAAAAATATATATGCCCCGCCGGTTGTCTTATATGTAAAAGGCACGATCCTGCCCCAGGATGATATAGCCATTGCTATAGTGGGGTCGAGGCTCGCGTCTTTTTATGGCCTCCAACAGGCTGAGCGGCTGGGTTTTGAGCTGGCTTCAAGGGGTATTACTATAGTCTCAGGCCTTGCAAGGGGCATTGATTCAGCTAGTCATAGAGGCGCGCTAAAGGCAAAGGGGAGGACCATAGCTATTCTGGGCTCAGGCCTTGCGCATATCTATCCTGAGGAACATAAGGCGCTTGCAGAGGAGATCTCCAGGAACGGCGCAGTGATCTCAGAGTTTCCCATGAGGACAATACCTGATAAAGGCAATTTTCCAAAGAGAAACAGGATCATAAGCGGACTTTCTCTGGGCGTGGTGGTGGTTGAGGCAGCTGAGAGGAGCGGGGCCCTTATAACCAGCGATATTGCCCTGGAGGAGGGCAGGGAGGTCTTTGCTGTGCCTGGAAAAGTCGACTCCATAACCTCAAAGGGCACCAATAGACTCATAAAGCAAGGGGCAAAACTTGCTGAAACCGTAGACGATATACTGGAAGAGCTGGATTTAAAGATAGGGGGCTGTTTAAATGAAGGAAAAGAATTAATAGCTCCAATATTGGACAAAAGCGAGAGTTTAGTATATAATCTATTGTCTAGCCAGCCGCGGCACATTGATGATCTGGCTGAGGCAGTTAATATAGGCATTGGCGAGATATCCAGGGTCCTTTTTTATCTGGAGATAAAGAGGCTTGCGCGCCAATTGCCAGGGAAGAATTTTGTGAAGGCGTGAAGCTTCAGAAGCCCGCTTCGCCCGCGAAGCGAGGCGAGCCCGCTTCGCCCGCGAAGCGA
>JABMRA010000112.1 GCA_013202925.1 Candidatus Omnitrophota bacterium
AAAGGGCAAAGGCAATAAAGGATATTTCTGCGGCGCTGCGATCGAACTGCCGAATGGAAAGATCGCAACAGGGAAAAATTCACCGCTTATGCACGCAGCATCTGCTGCTATTATTAATGCAATAAAGGATCTGGCAGATATCAAAGATAAGATCCACATCCTTAAGCCAGAGATAATGAGCGACTTATCTACACTTAAAAAGGACATATTAAGCATGTCTTCGGAAAGTCTGACATTGGATGAGATACTTGTTGCGCTTTCGATCAGCGCGCATGCGGATAGCAATGCAAAAGAGGCACTTTCAATGCTCAAGGATCTAAGCGGCTGCGAACTTCACAGTACGCACCTCCCTACGCCTGGCGATGAGGCAGGCCTTAGGAGGCTGGGCATAAATTTCACGACAGACGCGATACCGTCATCGAGTCTATTTTTTAATTATTAAGGAGGTTTTAGATGAGCGGGGTATTTGGAGCAGTATCACAGAAGGATTGTACGACAGATCTATTTTACGGGGTTGATTACCAGACACATCTTGGCACAGAGTATGGCGGGATTGCTGTGCTCTCTGGCAAAAGGATCTACAGACAGATACACGACATATCCCAGAGCCAGTTCAAATCAAAATTCTACGAGGATTATAAAAAGTTCCAGGGAAAATACGGCATCGGGGCGATAAGCGACTCTGACGCGCAGCCGATGTTTCTCAATACAAAGTTCGGTTCATTTGCTGTATGCATGGCAGGACTGATCGAGAATACAAACGAGCTTATTAAGGATCTGCATAAGAGAGGCCATTCCTTTAGCGAGACAGAGGATGGTTCTTCAAACTCCGTTGAGGTAGTGGCGAAACTTATAAGCGAAGGGGATGATTTTGTATCAGGCATTGAGCATATGCTTAGTAAGATCATTGGCTCTGCCAGCGTGCTCTTGCTCTGTAAAGACGGTATCTATGCTGCAAGAGACAGGTTTGGTTATACTGCCCTTGCAATAGGGAAGAGGGACAAGGATTTTGCAGTTTGTTCAGAGACATGCTCTTTTCCAAACACCGGCTTTGAGATCCAGAAGTTTCTTATGCCAGGCGAGATAGTTTTGATAAATGAAAATGGCATTAAGCAGGTGAGGGGCGGAGGGGATACGAACCAGACCTGTTCATTTTTGTGGATATACGCAGGGTTTCCAGCGTCTACTTATGAAGGGATAAACGTAGAGGCAGTAAGAGAACGCTGCGGCGCGGCCCTGGCGAGACGCGACAAAGACATACAGGTAGATGTTGTCTCCGGCGTGCCAGATTCAGGCACTGCTCATGCAATCGGCTATGCAAAGGAATCCAAAAAGCCCTACAGGAGACCCCTTGTTAAATATACGCCGGGCTATGGCAGGAGCTATGCGCCGCCCGTTCAGGAGATAAGAGACCGTGTCGCAAAGATGAAGCTTATACCGATAAAGGAAGTCATAGACGGAAACAGGATCATTGTCTGCGAAGATTCTATTGTAAGGGGCACTCAGCTTAAAAACTTTACCATAAATAAACTCTATGACAATGGCGCAAAGGAGATCCACGTAAGGCCTGCCTGCCCGCCGCTTATGTTCCCGTGCAAATTCTGTCTTTCTACAAGGTCTATCCATGAGCTTGCGGCAAGAAAGGCCATAAAAGACATTGAAGGAAAAGACATTGAAGACGTCTCAAAATACACAGACCATGCCACCAAGGAGTACAAAAAAATGGTCGAGTGGATTGAAAAGGATATCGGCGTTAATACCCTTCGCTACCAGACCCTCGAAGACATGATAAAGGCCATTGGCCTTCCGCGCGAAAAACTCTGCACCTATTGCTGGAACGGCGAGTGCCTTGCCAAAGGAAACCTCCTCCCCTGACCGGAATGTATAATATTAGCATGAAAAAGCAATATGACGTTATAGTTATCGGTGCAGGCCATGCCGGGATAGAGGCGTGTTTGGCGTCGAGCAGGATGGGGTGCAGGACTTTGCTTATCACCATGGACGCGGATAAGATCGGGTTTATGTCATGCAATCCTGCAGTGGGCGGCATTGGAAAGGGCCAGCTCGTAAAAGAGATAGACGCGCTTGGCGGCGAGATGGCAAAGGCCACAGATGCGGCAGGCATACAGTTTCGCATATTAAACAAAAGCAAGGGCCCTGCTGTATGGTCTTCCAGGGCACAGGTGGATAGGAAACTATACAATAAATATATGGTAAAGACCGTCAAGCGGCAGGAGCGCCTTGATGTATTAGAGGACACTGTAGAGAGAGTCTTTTTTAAAAAGAACAGGGTGGGCGGGGTTTTAACTAAATCCGGCATGAAGATAAAGACGCCTTGCGTGGTAGTGGCAAGCGGCACTTTTTTAAACGGACTCATTCATCTGGGAAAGGAAAGGACCCCGGGAGGAAGGGTCAATGAAAGACCTGCGAAAAAACTTTCGTTTTCTTTGAGGGATGCGGGCATTAACTTGATGAGGTTTAAGACCTGCACGCCGCCGCGCATCGACGGGAAAAGCGTAGATTATTCAAGGATGCGGATACAGCCAGGGGATAAAA
>JABMRA010000113.1 GCA_013202925.1 Candidatus Omnitrophota bacterium
CGTTCGACTTGCATGCCTTATCCACGCCGCCAACGTTCGTGCTGAGGCAGAATCAAACTCTCCAAAAATATTGACATAACTCGAACCCGTTAGTTTGGCTATATTTACAAAGAGCGAATAGAAACAAAAATGGACATCGAGACGATGTCCATTTCACATCCTCCCCCATGATATATATAGGTTATATTATCAAGGAGAAATATACATTTTCGGTAATTTAAAATTATATCACAGGGCTGGTGTATGTCAAGCAAAAATCTGAAAAAGTTTATGGCTTAAAGGCCACCTTCAAGAACCGCTTTTTGCCTACCCTTATCCTGCATTCCCTGTCTGGCTCCAGTTTAAATTCATGGCCCTTTACTTTGGCCCCATTGACCTCTATAGCGCCCTGTTCAACCAGACGCCTGTAGTCACTCCTGCTGGAACATATTTTATCAGAGACCAAAAAATCGCAAAGAGTGGCTTTGAATGGCCTTGTCTCTAATTTTAACTCCGTAAACGGGTCTCTTTTTTGGAATTTGTTTTCAAAGTCTGCGCAGGCTGTCTTGGCTGAGTCTGCCCTGTGATATTGCTTAACTATAGTATATGCCAGTTTTTTCTTTGCCTCCATGGGATGCAGTTTCTTCACTTCATCTAAATTCTCGTCTGTTAACAATTCGTAATACTGGAACATGAGTTCATCTGATATTGACATGAGTTTTCCGAAAATCTCCTCGGGTTTCTCGTTTATACCTATATGATTACCAAAGGACTTTGACATCTTCTGCTGTCCGTCAAGCCCGATGAGAAGCGGCATCATTATAACAACCTGTTGCTCCTGAACATAATCCTTTTGCAGTTCGCGACCGAGAAGCAGATTGAACTTCTGATCAGTCCCGCCCAGCTCCACATCTGCCTTTAAATAAACCGAGTCGTATGCCTGGAGAAGCGGATACATGAATTCGAGAAGGCTTATGTCTTTGCCGGATTTGTAACGCTCGTTAAAATCTGCCCTGGCAAGAAGCTGCGAAACAGTGCTGTGGGATGTAAGCTCCAGGGTGTCCTTTAGATTCATTGACCTGAGCCACTTGCTATTAAACACGACCTGTGTTTTTTTAGGGTCCAGTATCTTAAAGACCTGGTTTTTGTAGGTCTTTGCGTTTTCCTTTACTTCTTTTTCAGCAAGGCGTTTCCTGATTTCACTGCGGCCGGTCGGGTCACCTATCATGCCTGTAAAGTCACCTATAAGAAACACCACCTTGTGGCCGAGGTCCTGGAAATGCCGCATCTTTCTCAAAAGCACTGTGTGGCCCAGGTGTATGTCAGGCGCGCTCGGGTCAAACCCTGCCTTTACCACAAGCGGCCGGCCCTTTCCAAGCTTTGCCAAAAGCCCATTCTCGGAAATCACCTCAACTGTCCCGCGTCTAATTATATCTAACTGCTTTTTAGCATCCATTTTTTACTCTTTTTTCTTCAGGCTCAACCCGATCTTTCGCTCTGCCTCGTCCACCTTGATCACAACAGCCTTTACCTTGTCCCCGACCTTATAATTATCCTCCAATTTTTGTGAGGGGTCAAGCTCGAGTTCAGATACATGCACCAGGCCCTCAAGGTCCTTGCCTATCCCGACAAAGAAACCAAAGGTCGTGATCTTTGTGATCTCGCCTTCGACCTCAGCGCCCAGGCTGTATTTTTTCATGATCTCAGGCCATGGGTCGGTTATCAATTGCTTTATTCCCAGGGATATCCTCTGGGTGCCGGCGTCCACTGCAAGTATCATCACCTCTACCTTCTGGCCCTTCTTTAAGAATTCCTTTGGATTATTTATCTTCCTGGTCCAGGACATATCGCTGACATGCACAAAACCCTCTATGCGGCCTTCTATCTCTACAAAGGCGCCGTAGTCAGTCAGGTTCCTGACCTTGCCCTCGGCTTTTGTGCCGGGCTGAAATTTTTCTTTTATATCGAGCCACGGATTCGCCTCTATCTGCTTTATGCCGAGAGATATCTTCTGGGCGTCTTTATCCATGCTCAAAACTATGGCCTCTACGATATCGCCGATCGCGAGTACGTCCGCGGGGTTATTGACCCTGGTTGTCCAGGAAAGTTCTGAAACATGCACCAGTCCCTCGATCCCCTTTTCTAATTCCACGAATGCGCCGTACGGCATGATATTCACGACCTTACCTTTGATCTTTGACTCAACAGGATATTTATCTCCAACACCCTTCCACGGGCTCTCTGTCTTTTGTTTAAGGCCGAGGGACACCTTCGTGCTGTTTTTGTCAAAATTCAGAATCATCACCTCTATCGTATCTCCTATGGCCACTACCTCGCTGGGATGCGAGATCCTGCCCCAGCTCATGTCTGTAATATGCAAAAGTCCGTCTATGCCGCCGAGGTCCACGAATGCACCAAAGTCTGTTATGTTTTTGACCAGACCCTTGCGCAGTTCCCCGACCTTAAGCTCATCTATCAGCTTGCTCCTGGTGGCATCTCTGTCCTTCATTATGGCGTCTTTTCTAGAAAGCACGATGTTCTTTCTCAGCTTGTTCATCTTTACTATCTTAAACTTCAGGGTCTGACCCATCAACTGGTTGACATTTCCAAAACCCTTCAAGGCAACCAGCGACGCTGGTAAAAACGCCTCCATGCCGACATCCACCATCAATCCGCCCTTGACCTTGCGCAGGACCTTGCCTTCTATAAAATCACCCTCCTTACATTGATTCACAATCCTGTTCCAGCCCTGTGCGCGCTCTGCCTTCTTTTTGGAGACGACGATCATGCCGTCCTCGTTTTCCTTGGACTCTACCAGCACTTCAAATTCATCGCCCATCTGCACGCCTGAGAGGTCTTTGAATTCCGATGTTGATATTAGCCCCTCTGATTTATACCCAAGGTCGATATAGATGTCTTTCTTTCCGATGGCTACGACCTTGCCTTTTACTATATCGCCCTCACCTAATCTGCGAAACGTTTTCGCATACGCCGCCTCTAAGTCAAATTTCTCTGTCATGGTCCTGATTTCTCCTTTCACTCCAGGGTTTACATTTTTGACAATGTTAAAAACGTAAAGCGTGAATTATCTTATTTTTTGTACTACCCTTTTTACTGTTGAATCCGGGGTCGAGGTACCGCTCACCACCCCGGCACACTTTTTACTGACAAACCAACCTTTTTTTAAGTCAGTCTTGGTCTCAACATGATAACTATCCACCCCGCTTTCTTTGCAAATGTCGAATAGCCTTCTGGTGTTGGCGCTGTTTCTGCCGCCGACGACCACCATCACATCGCATTCATTCAAAAGTCCGCGAGTCAATATTTGTCTCTCGGCCGTATCATTGCATATAGTATTAAAAATCCTTACTTCGCTGAAATCGTTTTTCAGGACCTCTGAGATACCTTTAATATAGTTGGCCCTGCTCTGCGTGGTCTGTGACACGATCCCTATTTTCCTGCTCTTCGTGTCTTTTCCTGCAACACTCAAGAGCGTCCTTACCTCAGGATGCTCCTTGTCGCCTATCACGACCACTCTGTAGCCCCTTGCCTTCAGGTCCTTGACTATATCATGGGCATGTTTTACAAAAGGGCACGTGGCGTCTACTATTTTAATCTTCTTTTTTTTCAATCTATCGATCACGTCTATCGGCGCGCCGTGCGAAGATATGACAACAGCGCCCTTGTTTATTTTTCTTATGTCTCGTAAGACCCTAAGCCCTTTTTTTGAAAGATCGCTGACTACCTGAGGATTGTGTATAATAGGGTTCAAAGAATAAATATTGCCTTTGCCCTTTGAGCGCCAGAGTGTCTCCTCAGCTATCTTTATCGCGCGTTTTACGCCAAAACAAAAACCTGAATGACTGGCTATTTTAACTCGCATGTTTCTTCAGCTCGGCTATCGCTGCCAAGACCTGCTCGGCAATGCATTAGAGAGAATCCCTGAGGACCTTTGCCTTTTTAAATAATCTCAGGAGTTCTGAGCTACTGCCTTTTTTTAATGCTGCCTCTATCTTTGACAGTTCCTTCTTTAATATTCTTATATCCGCGGCTATATTTTTTTTATTTGTAATAAATATATCCTTCCACAATTCAGGGCTTCCGGCAGCGATCCTAGTAGTATCCTTGAACCCTCCTGCTGCCAGGCGCAGATCTTCTTTTCTGCTGGCATTTGAAAGGGCCACACTAACTGCATGGGGAAGATGACTTAATCTTGAAACGCATTTATCGTGTTTCTCAGGACTCATGACTTCCACCTTCATGCCCAGGGCCCTCCAGAATCTTTTTACCTTGCCAAGTGCCTTTTTGTCTGTGCGCCTGGTCTTTGTTAGAATGCAATATGCGCCTTTAAACAAATCGCGTCTCGCGTAAATAACGCCTGAGAGTTCAGAGCCAGCCAGAGGATGGGTTCCCACGAAATCCACACTGCCGGACAAAACCGACTCGATATTTTTTACAATCTCGTTCTTTGTGCTTCCTGCGTCTATTACGATCGCGCCTTTTTTCAAGGCAGGCGCAATATGCCCTGCCAGATCCATGATCTTTAAAACTGGCACGGTCAGGATAATAAGGTCTGAATCCTCTACCCCCTTCTTTAAATCCAGTGTTACTGAATCCACTGCCCCTATAGACAGGGCCCTGAGGATAGTGGTGCGTCTGCGGGAAACACCTATGACCTTTCTTGCAAGGCGTTTGTGTTTTATTGCAAGCCCCAGCGAACCACCTATTAAGCCAAGACCGATTATCGTTATACGTTTGAACATAATCCTACAGCTCCCTGCCTACTGCCTTTGCCACAGGAGCTAATGCCTCCATCATTTCCTTAAACTTATCCGGTACCAGCGACTGCGCGCCGTCAGAATACGCATCCTCAGGACTGTGGTGCACCTCTACAATCAACCCGTCCGCGCCTGCTGCAATAGCTGCCCTCGACATAGAACTGACAAGTTCCCATTTTCCAGTACCATGACTCGGATCTACTATAACAGGAAGGTGGCTCATCTTCTTGATAAGCGGCACCGCGTTTAAGTCCAGCGTAAACCTTGTGGAATCCTCAAACGTCCTTATGCCCCTTTCGCAAAGCATGCAATTGAAATTCCCGTTTGCAAGCACGTATTCGGCTGACATCAGGAGTTCCTTTACAGTGGCCGAGATCCCCCTCTTTAAAAGCACCGGCTTTTTGGAAAGGCCCACCTCCTTCAATAAATTAAAATTCTGCATATTCCTTGCGCCTACCTGAAGGATGTCAGCGTATTCTTCGATCAGCGGTATGTCCCTGATGTCCATGACCTCTGTTACTATCTTCAAGCCAGTCGCCTCTTTTACTTCCTTTAAATACTTAAGGCCTTCCTCTCCCAATCCCTGAAAACTGTACGGTGAGGTCCTGGGTTTAAACGCGCCGCCTCTCAGTATGGTTGCGCCTGATTTTTTAACAGCCTTGCCTATCTTCATGAGCCCTTTTAGATCCTCAACAGAACACGGGCCTGCCATTACTGCTATCTTCTTTCCCCCGATCCTTACACCGTCAACATCTACAACAGTGCTCTTGCCTCTGAATTCCCTCGACACCAGCTTGTACGGCTTGAGGATCGGCATTACCTTTTCAACGCCAGGAAATGCCTCCAGCGGCCGCATGCGCAACACATCCTCTTCGCCGATCACGCCTATAATGGTGCGCTCAACGCCCCTCGACACCATGGCCTTCAGGCCAAGCTTCTTGACCTTGGTAATTATATGGTCTATGTCCTTTTTCGTTGCATCAGGCCGCAATACTATTATCATATTCCCGCCTTCTTTAACTCTTTGATGAAGCGCTTGTTTTCCTTTTCCATGCCCACTGTCACGCGTATAAAGGTATCAAGCCCCCACGCCTTCATATTCCTTACGATCACGCCCTTCTTCAGGAGTTTTCTGCACATCTGGCCGGCATCCTTGCCGACCTCGAATAGCACAAAATTGGTAACGCTGGGCACGTACCTCAGTCCCAGCTTCTTGAACTCTGAGTAAAAAAACCTTTTTCCCTGCTGCGTCATCTTCTTTGTCTTTGATAAAAACTTTTTATCCTTTAATGCCGCGAGCGCTCCTACCTGCGCGATTGAGTTTACATTGAACGGCTCTCTCACAGACTCCATGTATCTCGCTATCCCGGGACTTGAAACAGCATAACCTACCCTTAGCCCCGCAAGGCCGTATGATTTTGAAAAACTCCTCGTCACGATCACATTGTTCTTTGAGATGTAATCGAGCCCACTGGGATAGTCTCTTTCCTCGACATAATCAAAATATGCCTCGTCTATAAAAACCAGGGTCTCGCCGGGAAGGCCCTTGAGAAATTTTTCCAATTCATACCTTGTAACGTATGTGCTGTTCGGATTGTCGGGATTGGCAATGAAGACCAGTTTCGTATTCTTCGTTATCGCGGCCCTCATCGCATTCAGGTCGTATTTGAAATACCTGGTCGGGACCTTTTTTATCCTTGCGCCCTGGACCGCGCTAGCTATCTCGTATATCAAAAACGTAGGCGTGGCCACGACCACTTCATCGCCTTCATTCACAAATGCGCGAAGGGCGAGGATGATCAGCTCGTCCGAGCCATTGCCGAATACAAGCTGTTCCGGTTTCACCTTCAATTTCTTTGCAAGGGCCTGCCGCAGATAAAAACACCCGCCCTCTGGATACCTGTTTATATCCGCAAGATATTTCTTTATCGCAGCTACTGCCCTTGGAGAAGGCCCGAACGGGTTTTCATTGGATGCCATCTTTATAACATCCTTCAGGCCCAGTTCCCTTTTCACCTCTTCAATGGGCTTGCCTGGCTGATAAGGTTTAATGTTGAGTATTGACTTTCGTGGAAGCATATTTTACTAGCGTAGAACGGATAGCGGATAGAAAAAAGTTTTACTAAACGCTATACGCTAACCGCTATCCTCTAGGATACGAACCCAGCACCTTTAATAAGTTGCACTGCCTTTCCAGTTCCTTCAATACCTTCTTGACATTCGCGTCCTGGTAATGACCCAGCATATCAACGAAGAAGTAGTACTCCCACGCCTTTTTCTTCGAAGGCCTGGATTCTATCTTGGTAAGGTTTACCCTGTTCTTTTTGAAAGGCACCAGCATATCATGCAGCGCGCCTGGCCTGTCCTTGCCGGAAAACATTATGGACGTCTTGTCTTTCTTTGTCTGCGCAGGCGTATGTTGTCCGATAATAAGAAACCTTGTTATGTTGCTTGCGCTGTCCTCAATGCCCTTGGCAATAACCTTGAGCTTATATTTTTCTGCTGCCAAAATACTTGCTATAGCGCACGAGCCTTTTTCTCTTGTAGCAATCTCTCCTGCCCTGCTGGTCGTGGAGACCTCTATAAGCTCCGCATCGCGCAGATGCGAATCCAGCCAAATGCGGCACTGGCCGAACACCTGAGGGTTCGAATAGATCCGCTTCACCTGTTTCAGGCTGCATCTTCCTATTAAGTTATGCGATATGTCCAAAGAGACCTCAGAACATATCTTTAGATCCGAATCAATGAACATGTCGAGTGTATGGTTCACAGCGCCTTCTATGGAATTTTCTACCGGCACCACGCCGTAGTCAGACCTTGAGACCTCCACCTCTCTGAAGACCTCTGTGATACTGTTGCACGAAGAATACCTTACCTGGCTGCCGAACTTTTTTATGGCTGCGAGATGAGTGAATGTCGCCTCAGGGCCCAGGTATGCTATCTTCAGGCTCTTCTCGAGGGCAAGCGAACCAGACATTATCTCCCTGTAGACCGCCTTCAGCGCACTGTCCGAAAGAGGGCCTTTATTTTTCTCAGAGATATTTGTATAGACCTCTGCCTCTCTGTCAGGTACGTATACGCCTTTGCCCGCGCGGCTCTTCAACCTGCCTACGCTCTTGGCCACAACTGCGCGTTTATTCAGGAGCAAGATAATCTCTTTGTCAATATTATCTATTTTCTTGCGAAGATTCTTTAATTTCATCTTGCTTTTCCTCCGTATTGGGCTGCTGGGTATCAACAGGTCCCGCTTCTTCCTCTTCCTTCCTAAGATGTTCCGGTAGTTCTATATCCTTCTCGGTAAAATGAAATTCCTCCAGTTTTGGCAATTCCTCAAGAGAGCTCAATCCAAAATACTGCAGGAATTCCTGGGTGGTGCCGTAAAGTATTGGCCGGCCGACGGTGTCCTTCCGCCCTGCGATCCTGACAAGATTCTTTTCTATCAGCGTCTTCAATACTCCATCTACGTTTACGCCCCTTATTGCCTCGATCTCAGGCTTTGTGACCGGCTGCTTATACGCTATGATCGCAAGCGTCTCGAGGCTGGGCCCTGTAAGCCTGTCTGCGCCGGATGTCTTGTACAGTTTCTTTAGCCACGGCGCCAGCATTGGATCTGTCACTATCTGAAAACCGCCGGCTATTTCCTTTATGGTAAAGGCCCGCTGCGTCTCTTCGTACTCCTTTGTAAGCTCTGCAATAACGTCCTTTATCTGACGGGCGTCGAACTCCTCAAGCACACCTTTTATCTCCTGGATAAACAGGGGCTTATCGCTAACGAAAAGCATTGCCTCGATAATATTCTTTGCCTGCTTTCTATCCATATTTATGTACGCAGTCTGTGTTTCTCGTTGCGTATCACCTCGATATCATCGAAACTTTTTTTCTGGACCACGACGATCTCTTTCAGCCTTATAAGCTCCAATACCGCAAGAAACGTTGCAATGATCTCCAGCTTGCTCTTGGCATCTTTGAAGAGTTCTGAAAGATACAGCACCGGGGTCTTTACCAGGATATGCAGCAGGTCATGCACCTTCTGCTCTACTGTAAATTCGTCCCTTACTATCTCCTGAAAGATCTCTTTTGGAACATCCTTTAATACCCTTGTAAGCGCGGTTATGAGGTCGAATAGACTCGCCTCAAAGAACTTTTCACCGGAATCGAGATCAGGCGTGGCAGCCCTTGTGAACATCTTTTTGCGCTGGCCTTCCAGATCCTGCAGCACGCCTGCGACCTCTTTGAATTTTTTATATTCAAGGAGGCGCCTCACAAGTTCTTCCCTTGGATCCTCTTCTTCTTCCGGCAGGATCTCCTTTTCCTCGGGCGGCAGCAGCATCTTGCTCTTTATGTGAATTAACGTGGCTGCCATCACCAAAAACTCACCCGCGATATTCAAATCCAGCATGCGCATGAGTTCAATATACTCAAGGTACTGTTCGGTAATATTGGCTATGGGGATATCGTAGATATCTATCTCGCTCTTCTTTATGAGATACAATAATAGATCCAGCGGCCCTTCGAATACCTCGAGTTTTACCTTGTATGACATAGGTTTGTAAAAAATCAATCAAAATGCTTGACCATTTAGTCCAGGACTAAATGGTCAAGCATTTACGTTAGGCCTACGGCCTTTTTGACCTCGGTCATTGTCTCAGACGCGACCTTGCGCGCCCGCTTTGCTCCGTGTTCTAAAATATCGCGGATCTTGCTCTTATTTTTCAATAATTTTTCTCTCTTTGCCCTGATCCCTGCCAAATAATCTGAGACTACACTGGCCAGATCCCTTTTGCACTCGGTGCAACCCCTGCCTGCCTTTGTGCAGTAATCATAGACCCCGGCAGCAGATTCGGACCTGAGCAGATTGTAATACGAGTAGAGGTTGCATTCGTCAGGGTGCCCTTTGTCGGAAAGTTTTATCCTCTTGGGGTCAGTGAACATCTGCGCGCATTTCTCCTTTATTGCCTTCTCCGAATCGCCAAGCGCAATAAAATTTCCGTAGGACTTCGACATCTTCCTTCCGTCCACGCCAAGGAGTTTCGGCACCTTTGTCAAGACCGGCTTTATCTGCGAAAAGGTCTTGCCGTAGAGGGTGTTAAATTTTCCAGCAATGTCATTAGTTAATTCAAGATGCGGCAGCTGGTCCTTGCCCACAGGCACAGCGCTTGCCCTGTAAAGCAATATGTCTGCTGCCTGAAGAACAGGGTATCCTAAAAATCCGTATGTGTGCAGATGCCGGGTTGACAATTCCCGCAGTTGTTCTTTGTATGTCGGACAGCGCTCCAGCCATCCCAGCGGCACGAAATCCGAAAATATCATATATAGTTCCAGGTGCTCCTTCACATGCGACTGTATAAATATAGTGCTCTTTTCCGGGTCTATGCCTGAAGCGATCCAGCCTGCTGCGCACTCTATTGTATGCTCGGACAATTTAGACGGGTCTTCGTATTCGCTCATCAGGGCATGCCAGTCCGCAACCATAAAAAAACACTCATATTCCTTCTGGAGCATCACCCAGTTCGTAAGCGCTCCGAATAAATGCCCGAGATGCAACGGTCCTGTAGGCCTCATTCCGCTTAGTATGCGTTTCTTCATGTTAAACTCCGCGTAACAACATTTTAGTGTAAGGTGTCAAGGATCCCCCTGACACCTTACACTAAAATATCGACATACACTGCTATTTCAGCCTCCGGGCGACCTTTTTAGTCTCAATCGCCTCTATGATGTCGCCTTTTTGAATATCCTTAAAACTAAGGCTGATGCCGCACTCAAAATCCTCTTTTGCCTCTTTTATATCATCCTTCACATGCCTCAAAGAGCTTATCTTGCCCTTAAAAACAACCTCTGTATTTCTTATAAGCTTACACATTGCATTGCGCGGTATAGTGCCTTTTGAAACAAAACACCCTGCCACTATGCCGACCTTTGAGACCTTGAAGACCTGTCTGACCTCTGCCCTGCCCAAAAACGTCTCCTCTATAATAGGCTCGAGCATGCCTTCCATCGCGGCCTTCACGTCACTTACTGCCTCGTAAATTATATTATAGATCCTTACGTCAACGCCTTCCTGCCTGGAAAGGGCCTTGGCGTCCGGGGTAATACCCACATGAAATCCAAGTATAACCGTGTTTGAGGCAGACGCCAGCATAATGTCTGATTCATTAATATTGCCGACCTGGCCGTGTATTACAAAAAGTTTCACCTCGCTTGTTGAGAGCTTCTCAAGCGAATCCTTGATCGCCCCAAGCGAACCCTGCACGTCTGCCTTTAAGATAATCTTTAATTCCTTTACTTCGCCTTCTTTGATTTTATTGTAAAGGTCTTCCAGACTGATCTTTTGAGATTTGGCCTCGAGTTTTTTATTGTCTGCGTCAATGCGCTTTACAGAGACTATCTCTCTGGCCTTTTTCTCATCACTCAAGACATAAAATCTCTCACCTGCCTGAGGTACGCCGGAAAGGCCAAGTATCTCCACTGGTTTTGCAGGGCCTGCTTCCTGCACCCTGCGGCCTTTGTCGTCCAGCATTGCCTTTATCTTGCCGTAATTCAGCCCTACCATGACCACGTCTCCGATTTTAAGCGTGCCTCTTGAAACAAGCACAGTTGCCACAGGGCCTTTGCCTCTTGAAAGCTCTGCCTCCACGATCACGCCATTAGCGAGACGGTCTGGATTGGCCTTTAACTCTAAAAGTTCTGCCTCTAAAAGCAGCATCTCCAGAAGGTCGTCAATGCCCTGGCCTGTCTTTGCAGAAACACCGACTGTAATAGTCTTCCCTCCCCAGTCTTCAGGGGCAAGATTGACCTCGGCGAGCTGCCTCTTTACCTTATCTATACTGATATTTTGTTTATCAATTTTGTTTATAGCAACGATGATCGGCACGCCGGCTGCCCGGGCATGGTCAATAGCCTCTACTGTCTGCGGCATAATCCCGTCATCAGCAGCCACCACAAGGACGACAACGTCTGTGACATTTGCGCCGCGTGCGCGCATTGCAGTAAATGCGGCATGACCTGGCGTATCCAAAAATGTCACCTTGCCTTTTGGCAATTCTACTTCATACGCGCCTATGTGCTGTGTTATACCGCCTGCCTCCTTGTCCACGACCTTGGTCTTGCGTATCATATCCAGAAGCGAGGTCTTACCGTGGTCAACATGGCCCATGAAAGTAACAATAGGTGCCCGGGGCTTGAGTTTCGCGGGATCGTCCTGTTCGTGCTCTGTCAGAAGCACCTCTTCCTGAGTTGGAAGTCTTTCTATCTTATACTCAAAGTCTTCGGCAATAGATGCAGCGCTCTCTTCACTAAGCGACTGATTTATGGTAACAAGGATTTTTTTGCCCAGGAGCCTCTTTATGAGTTCATTGGGTTTGATCTGGAGTTTGACTGCAAGGTCTTTTACTGTAATGGGCAGGTCTATCTTTAATACCTTTAATGCCTTTTCCGGCTCTTTCTCTACTACGGCCTCTACAACCTCTTCTTTAGCCGCAGCTGGGGCTGGCGGAACAGTTTCCTTTTTCTTCGGCTTTGGCTCGGCCTTCTTTGGACTTGGCTTTGCCTTTGGCGCCTTTGCTGGCTTTGTTGCCTTTGGTTTTGTCGCGGCCTTTGCTGCGGCCTTCGGCGCAGTCTTCTTTTTCTTTTTCGGGGCAAGCTTTTCCTTTACAAGCACAGCAGTATCATCGTCCAGAGAACTCATGGAACCCTTGACGTCCACCTTTAACGCATGCAGTTTCTCTACGAGCTCTTTACTTGTAAGCCCTAATTCCTTTGCCAACTTGTGTACACGCACAGTCATTGAGCATCCTTTACCTTCTCGACTCGGCCACTTCGTGGCTTCGCTCGAAGAATAATAGCGTTCGAGCGAGTCCCTCGACTTTGCTCGGGATAAACTCCGCAAGTCGAGAACTACTTATGTTTATCTTCTTTTGCCTTTGTTTTTTTCTCTTCTGGCGACTGTTCCTTCTCCTTCTCCTTTGCCCTTTCCTTTACCTTCCTGTCACGGACCTCGTGCACCTTTTTTTCCAAAAGCTCTTTTGCCGACTTCAATATCTTCTCAGCTGTCTTCTTTCCTACGCCCTTCACTCCTGTCAGTGTCTTTAAATCCAGCTTGGCCAGCTCTCCTGCTGTCTTAAAACCTGCCTTTATAATCGCCTTTTCTGTCTTGGGGCCTATGCCCTTTATATCGCCTATCGGGAGCTGACTCAGCTTATCCATCTCCTGCTTGCTTCTTATATCAATGTTCCATCCAGTAAGCTTTGCTGCCAGCCTGACATTCTGCCCCTTCTTTCCTATCGCAAGGGAAAGCTGGTCATCCGCCACCATTACCTCAGCCCTTTTCTCAGACTCGTATGTCTTTACACTCGATATCTCCGCAGGGCTAAGGCTGGAACAGATAAATTCTCCTGCATCAACGCTCCACCGGATTATATCTATCTTCTCTCCGCCCAATTCCCTGACAATGCTTTTGACCCTCTGGCCCCTCATGCCAACGCATGCGCCGATTGGATCCACCTTCTCGTCCTTGGAATACACAGCTACCTTTGAGCGGTCGCCTGCCTCTCTCGACACAGCTTTTATCTCCACGATACCCTCGTATATCTCAGGCACCTCGAGTTCAAATAATCTTTTTACAAGGCCGGGGGTGGTCCTTGAAAGCATTATCTCAGGGCCTTTTGGCGTACGCCTCACTTCCATGATAAGGGCCTTTATCCTGTCGCCCTGTCTGTATTCCTCGCCATGCGGGATCTCTCTCCTGGGCAACACGCCCTCTGCCCTGCCCAGATCAACGACCAAAACACCTTTTTCAAACCTGTGGACACCGCCCGTGGCAATATCATTTACCTTATGCTGATATTCCTCAAAGACCACGTCGCGCTCTGCCTCCCGGATCTTCTGTATAATCACCTGCTTTGCGGTCTGGGCAGATATCCTGCCAAAGTCACCTGAAAGCTCTTCTCCGTCCGGCCCAAACACCTTAAAATCTCCTGTCTGGGTATCAAACTCGACCTTTATGTCAGTGATGTGCTTGCCGAGCTTTTTACGCGCCGCGCTTACAAGGGCAGATTCTATTGCCCTTACAAGAATCTCCTTCTTAATACCCTTGTCCCGTTCAATGCTGTCTAATATCGTCAATAGGTCCTGATTCATTTAAAACTCAACCTCCTGTCTTGCCCTGACTATCTTTGCAAAAGGCACCTCAATGATCCCCTTTTTCTCAACGTCTATCTTTATCGCAACCCCTGATATCTCCTCGAGCCTGCCGATATATTCCTTTTTATCCAGGATCGCCTCGCTTAGCGTTACCCTGACCAGGCGGCCCTTTGCCCTCTCGTAATCCCTTTTTACAGCAAACCACCTGTCCACACCAGGCGAATCCACCTCGAGTAAATACTGCTCTGTAATCACATTGCCTTGGTCCAGGACCTGGCTTATCCTCTGGCTCAGCCCCACGCAATCCGAAAGTACGACCCCGCCTTCTCTATCCACCAGAAGCCGCAGCACCTGACTGCCTGCCTCTTTCCTATATATAATATCAACGAGCTCAATGCCCTCGGCCTCTAAAACCTGCCCTACAATTTCCCTGATCTTTTCTATCATAATATAATATGGCCCCGCCTTCGCCAAAGAAGAATCTTCGCAACAGACAGGCTGCGGCGGGTTAATTCACATAACAATTTACGTTCACTTCGTTCCGTAAATTGTGCGTTCATTAAAATAAAAAAAGCGGGCTCCTGCTACACCCACTTCAAATTCGAACACCTCCCTTTCGTAAGAGTAGCTATACTATACTATAACTACTATATTGCTGTCAAGTAAAAAATAAACGGGTTTTATCAGGAATTAGGGTGAGGATCTTATCCAATAGCCCTTGTTTTTTGACCTCAATAAGCTCTCCTGTTGTTCTTAGCTTTATCTCTATGTTTCCTTTTTTCAGGCCTTTTTCGCCTATTACCACCTGGATGGGTATGCCTATGAGTTCAGCGTCGTTGAATTTGACCCCTGCGCTTTCATCCCTGTCATCCAGCAAGACCTCCATGCCTTTATGCTTCAGGGCGTTGTAGGCCTCATCTGCTGCCTTACGAATATCCTCTTTTTTATAGTTTATGGGTATTATTATGACCTGGAATGGTGCAATCGACATGGGCCACTTTATGCCTTTTTTGTCATTGTGCAGTTCGATGGCTGCTGCGATGATCCTGTTTACGCCTATGCCGTAACAGCCCATTACTACTGGTTTTAATTTCCCATCTTCATCCAGAAAATCTGCCTTCATTGCCTTTGAATATTTCAGGCCCAGTTTAAATACATGGCCCATTTCTATGGCATGTTCTATCTTTATGCCTTTATTGCACTTAGGGCAATTATCTCCTTCGGTTATCATCCTCAGGTCAGCCCATTCTTTGACCTTGAAATCCCTGTCCAGATTTACATTTATAAGGTGCTTATCTTTTTTATTGGCTCCTGTGACAAAATTGGCCATGGCTTTGACAGAATAATCAGCTATAATCCTTACACCTTTGAGTCCGACTGGCCCTGAAAACCCCAGAGGCCCTGTAGTTACCTTTTTGATAACATCTTCTGCAGCCATTTCCAGATGAGTACATCTTAGGTACTTCTTTATCTTTGCCTCGTTTGCCTCATGGTCGCCGCGTATCAGGACTGCGGCTGGTTTTTCATCCGCCAGGTATACCAGGGTCTTTACCATGGTATCCGGCTTTACCTTTAAAAGCGCTCCTACCTTTTCAATAGTCGTTACCCCTGGCGTATCTACTTCTTTAATGGGCTTTTGTTTCGCCTTGTCGCTTGTCGCTTGCTGCTTGCTGCTCACTTCTGCCACCCCCATGCTCGCCGCATACCCGCACGCCGGACAATGCACCAGAAGGTCCTCGCCGCTCTCAGCAAGCATCATGAACTCGTGCGACACATCCCCTCCCATTACCCCGGGGTCTGCCTCTACTGCCAGTGTCTTCAGGCCGCACCTGCTAAAAATCGCCTCGTACGCCTCGTACATCTTTTTGTAACTCTCTTCCAGCCCGGCCCTGTCCCTATCAAAACTATACGCGTCCTTCATGATGAATTCGCGGCTGCGTATCACGCCGAATCTCGGACGCACCTCATCCCTGAATTTTGTCTGGATCTGATAGAGCGTTACTGGAAGCTGGCGGTAGGAACGTACGTGATTACGGACCAGGTCTGTAATGACCTCTTCATGAGTAGGCCCAAAGACCATTACGCGGTTGTGTCTGTCCCTGAATTTAATAAGGTCTTCGCCCAGGTCTTTGTATCTGCCTGATTCATGCCACAATTCCACTGGCTGCAGCGACGGCAGGAAAAGCTCTATCGCTCCCTTTTTATCCATCTCCTCGCGGATGATGTCCTCGACTTTTTTCAGGATCCTTAAGCCGAGCGGAAGATAGGTGTAGGCGCCTGCAGAAAGTTTTCTGATCAGGCCCGCGCGTATCATCAGGCGATGGCTTACTGCCTCTGCCTCAGCAGGTACCTCTTTTAATGTTGGAATAAAATATCTCGTCCACTTCATATTATCGTCGTCCGCATACCGTATTTCGTATTTCGTATAACAGTTTATTAACTATATCTTTTTCTTTCACCCTCTTTACTATCTCTCCTTTTCTAAAAATTACGCCTGAATTCTTGCCACACGCTATGCCGACATCTGCATGCCTTGCTTCACCGGGTCCATTGACCTCGCAGCCCATTATTGCGACTTTAGGCCAATCTGTCCGCGAAACGTGAAACTTGAAACGTGAAACGGAATTTTCTATTTCCCCTACTATCTTCTGCAGATCCACCTGGCAGCGGCCGCAGGTCGGGCACGATATTATGTCTGGCCCGAATCGCCTCAGGCCCAGCGCCTGCAGGATATTCTTGGCAGCAATGACTTCCTCGCAAGGGTCACCTGTCAGCGAAACCCTGATCGTATCCCCGATCCCCTCGGATAACAAAACCCCCAGGCCGATAGAGGACTTGATAACACCTGTTGAAACAGGCCCTGCTGCAGTAATGCCCAGGTGAAGCGGGTATTTTGACGCCTTTGAAAACTTCCTATACGCTTCTATTGTCGTCAAAACATCCGATGCCTTTAGTGAAACTATTATATCGTAAAAACGCGCTTTCTCCAAGAGCTTTATGTAGTCCAGCGCCGCCTTTACCATTAGACCTGCCAGCTTCTTGTCATTGTTTCTTGTCGCTTGTCTCTTGTCGCTTATTATGCTTCCAGAATTCACCCCTACCCTAATCGGGACCCGCGCCTTCTTTGCCGCTCTTGCCACCTCTAAGACCTGTCCCTCCTTATAAATATTGCCGGGATTCAGCCTGATCTTGTCAACACCGTTCTCTATTGCAACAAGCGCCAGCCTATAATCAAAGTGTATATCAGCGGCAAGCGGGATCTTTATCCTATTTTTAATCTTCTTAATGGCTGCGGCTGCCTTAAAGTCCTTTACAGCGACCCTGACCAATTCGCACCCTGCCTTCTCCAGTTCCCTGATCTGCCCAACGGTCCGGCTAATATCCCTCGTATCAGTCTTTGTCATTGACTGAATGACTATAGGCGCCTTGCCGCCGATCCTGATTTTCCCGACCTTGATCTCTCTTGTCATTCCAATATACCTCACTTCCCTAAGTTTACACTTTTAACATTGTTAAAAGTGTAAACTTTACTACTTGCGCC
>JABMRA010000114.1 GCA_013202925.1 Candidatus Omnitrophota bacterium
CTTTTATATTGCCTATCCTCCTCAGATCGATCCTCACTGAAGAATAAAATTTCAATGCCCTGCCTCCGGTGGTGGTCTCAGGGCTGCCAAACATGACACCGATCTTTTCTCTTATCTGATTGATAAAGATCATGCACGTGTTGGTCTTTGAAATGATCGCTGTCAATTTCCTCAAGGCCTGCGACATGAGCCTTGCCTGGAGTCCGATGTGCCTGTCGCCCATATCGCCCTCTATCTCTGCCCTCGGGACCAGCGCGGCAACAGAGTCTATGACAATAAGATCCACTGCATTGCTCCTGACAAGCATCTCGGCAATGTCAAGCGCCTGCTCGCCGCTATCTGGCTGCGATATCAAAAGGTCGTCCAGGTTCACGCCTAATTTCTTGGCATAACTGGGGTCCAATGCGTGCTCGGCATCTATGAATGCGGCCACCCCGCCCAGCTTCTGCGCCTGTGAAATAATACTTAAGGTCAATGTGGTCTTGCCTCCTGCCTCAGGCCCGAATATCTCCACTACCCTGCCCCTCGGCACTCCGCCAACACCCAGGGCCAGGTCAAGGGCCAATGCGCCTGTTGAAATCGCGTCAACCTCGAACTTTGTCTCTTGGCCAAGCTTCATGATAGCGCCCTTGCCAAACTGCTTCTCTATCTGCGTAACTGCCATGTTCAGCGCCTTTTCCTTACCATCCCTGTCATCCTTACGCACGACCTTCTTATCCTCTTTTTTCACCATACAACACCTCCATGTTTTTCCTAAAATTATACAACCCTAACCCCTTAAAGTAAAGTAAATTATAGCATCACCTCCTCAAATGAGGCCACGACTTACGGAGACCAAGGGCCGACGTAAGTCGTACGGCCGAATTTGACCCCCACTGTTTCGCTTTTGTTTCGCTTCGCTCAACAAAAGCGAAACAAAACGACGGGGGTTAATTCGCACCTTCATAGAAGCAGAACAAAGAAGATGGACTTACGAAAATCAGAGATTTTCGTAAGTCCAGTGCTCATTATATGTTCAAATCCATAAAGATCTACAAAGGCAAAGACATGGATTACAACTCGCTTGCCAGGGAACTGGTCGGGTATGGCTACGAGAGGTGCAGGGGCATTTCCGAGCCAGGCGATTTCAGCATGCGAGGGGGCATAGTAGATATATTCCCGCCTACGTTCGAGGGGCCGGTACGGATCGAACTCTCCGGAAAAAAAGTAGAGTCCATAAGAAGCTTCAGCATTGTATCGAACGAGACCCTCGAAGAGCATGCCATGGTGATCATCCTGCCAAAGCTGGGCCTGTATCCAAAGAGAAAAAGCAAAAGGTTTGAACTGGGCGAGCAGACGCCTCTCGAGTCTTTTATTGATATACAGCTGAATGACTACGCGGTGCATGTTGATCATGGCATCGGCATCTTCAGGGGTTTTGAGAGGATGAATTTTAGAGGCGAGGCAAAGGACCACATTGTCATAGAATATGCGGACAGGGATAAATTATACGTGCCCATAGAGGAGATGCACCTTATACAGAAATACGTGGGTTTTGAAAAAAGGCCCCCGAAGATCTACAGGCTGGGGGCCAAGGCATGGCAGGCGACAAAGGAGAGGATCAAAAAAGGCGTTTATTCCATGGCGTTCGAGCTTCTGGAGCTGGATGCGATGCGTTCCAAGCTGGACGGCTTTTCGTTTTCGAAGGATTCTGACTGGCAGGCCCAGTTTGAGAAAAATTTTCCGTTTACAGAGACGCCGGATCAGGCGCGCTCTGTCCTGGAAGTAAAGCAAGATATGGAATCAGGCAGGCCAATGGACAGGCTTTTGTGCGGCGACGTCGGGTACGGAAAGACAGAGGTCGCGTTAAGGGCGGCATTCAAGGCAGTGATGGACAATAAGCAGGTGGCGATACTGGTCCCGACAACGCTCCTTGCGGAGCAGCATTTTATTACGTTCAAAAACAGGATGCAGGCGTTTCCAGTGAAGGTGGAGATGGTGAGCCGGTTCAGGACAGGCGGAGAGACCCATCGTATTCTCGAAGAGGCTGCAAGCGGGACAGTGGACATAGTGATAGGCACGCACGCTATCTTAAGGAAAAATATAAAATTTAAAGACCTTGGGCTTGTTATTATTGACGAGGAGCAGCGCTTTGGCGTAAGGGACAAGGAAAGATTAAAGAGGATGCGGCTCCTGGTGGATGTCCTGACGCTCACCGCGACCCCGATCCCGCGCACCCTGTATATGTCACTCATGGGGGTCAAGGACATGTCTATCATTGAAACGCCGCCTCAGGACAGATTGCCTGTGGAGGTAAAGGTAGCGGAGTTTGATAAAGGCCTTGTGAAAAAGGCAATTGCCAGAGAAAAGAAGAGGGGCGGCCAGGTATTTTTTATACATAACAGGGTCGAGAGTATTGAGCGGATCGCATCGCAGGTTTCGGAATTAGCAGGGGGTGCGCGGATAGGCGTTGCGCACGGCAGGCTGCCCTCGAGGGAACTCGAAAGGATTATGCGAGAATTTATGAAAGGAAGTATTGACGTTCTTGTGTGTACGGTTATAATAGAGTCCGGCATAGATATACCGAATACAAATACCCTGATCGTGAATCGCGCGGATATGTTTGGCCTCGCAGACCTGTACCAGCTGAAGGGCAGGGTAGGCAGGTTCAAGAACAAGGCATACGCGTATTTTCTTGTGCCGCGCAATAGCGTCCTAAGCAACGAGTCAAGGCGCAGGCTCAAGACAATAGAGCGCTACAGGGAACTCGGTTCAGGGTTCAAGATCGCCATGGAGGACCTGGAGATACGCGGGGCAGGCAATCTCCTCGGCAAGCAGCAGCACGGCTACATATCTGCTATAGGATTTGACCTGTATTGCAGGATGCTGAGAGAGGTAGTCTCAGCCCTTAACAAAAATGCTTGACACTTTTGACAATGTCTTAAATGCCAAGCATTCCGGCGGGATTTAAAATGGCAAATTTCAAGTGGTTTATAATTTTAGCAATATTCATGGTCCAGGCGCTGTGCGTAGAAGCACAGGTGGTCAATAGGGTCGTTGCTGTTGTGAATGACGAGGTCATAACGCAGCAGGACGTGGATCAGTTGCTCGGCGTGCTCTATGCGCAATACGCGCATGCATACAAAGACGAGGAGTTATTGAAGAAGATGGAAGATGTAAAAGGGGATATCCTGAACCAGATGATAGAGGATAAACTTGTGTTGAGCCGCGCAAAGGAGCTGGACGTAAGGGTGAGAGAGGAAGAGATAAATGATAAGATGGAAAGTGTTAAAGGCGAATTCCCCTCTGAAAAGGATTTTTACAATATGATCGAGATGCAGGGTATTACCGCGGCTAACCTAAAGGATAGATACAGGGACCAGATAATGATGAGAAAGCTTATAGATTTTGAAGTAAAGGGAAGGGTCGCGGTCTTGCCGTCAGAGATAGCCGCGTATTATGAAGGACATCGCAAGGAATTCAAGCAGAATAAGAAATGCAAGGTACGGCACATACTGATAAAGGCAGAGGATGATGTGGGTTTTGAACTGGCAATGGTGGAGGCGCGGGATATTTACAAGAGCATCAAGGCGGGCGGCGATTTCGTTGAATTTGCAAATAAATATTCCCAGGGCCCGAACAAAGAAGACGGCGGCGACATGGGATATATCGAAGAAGGTGAAATGCTCGAGGAATTGGACAGGGTCATATTTGCCTTAAACTCAGGAGATGTTTCAGAGCCCGTAAGGAGTGGGTTAGGGTATCACATCTTTAAGGTCGAAGACATCGAGGCATCCGGATATTTCAGCTTCAAGGATGTGCATGCACAAGTTAAAGATATGCTCCTGCAGAAGAAGTTCAAGGAAAAATTGCATGAATGGCTGGGGGAACTGAGGTCAAAGGCATATATCTCTATAAAATAGAGAGCGAGAATGGGAAGTGCGAAAAGCAAGCCAAGGATACTGATTACAGCAGGAGACCCAAAGGGCATAGGCCCCGAAGTTACAAATAAGGCATTAAGAGATATCCGCATCAATGCCCTTGCAGATTTTTCCGTTATAGAAGCCGGAGACAACACAGGCTTTGATGCTGTAAAAAAGGCAGCGGGGATTTTGAACAAAGGCGAGGCCGACGGCCTTGTCACCGCACCCGTCAATAAATCCGCGATAGCTACTTCAGGCATACCTTTTACCGGCCACACAGAATATCTTGCAGGCATCACGCATACCAGGAGATTTGCAATGATGCTGTGCGGCGGCAGTTTAAGGGTTACTATCGTTACCCGTCACATAGCCCTAAAGAAAGTGCCGGCAGCCCTTACAAAGGAAAAAATAAAAGACGCGATATTGCTGACTGATGATGCGCTTAGGGGAAGTTTTGGGATCCGCAAGCCAAGGATAGGCGTGTGCGGCCTGAATCCGCATTGCGGGGAGGCAGGCCTGATAGGCATTGAAGAAAAAACGATAATCGCGCCTGCTGTTGAGGCCGTGAGATCAAAGGTCCCTGGTGTCCAGGGGCCGCTTGCCGCTGATTGGGTTTTTTACATGGCACGCAAAGGAAAGTTCGACGCAGTCATTGCCATGTATCATGACCAGGGCCTGGGCCCGTTCAAGATGCTGGCGTTTGAGAAGGGCGTCAATGTTACGCTGGGCCTTCCTTTTGTGCGCACATCGCCGGATCATGGCACAGCGTACGACATTGCAGGCAAAGGGGTAGCTGATCCTACCTCCATGAAAGAGGCAATAAAGCTGGCAGTAAACCTTGCGAAGGGACAAAGGTGTTAGGGGTAAAGGAGATAAAATCCATTCTCAGGGAAAACAGCATACGCCCCAGCAAGCGGCTCGGCCAGAATTTTCTCATAGACGAGAATGTGCAGAAAAAGATAATCGACGCGGTCGGGCTGGCCAGAGAAGATGTCGTGCTTGAGATAGGGCCGGGCCTGGGCGCGCTCACAGAGGCTTTGTGCAGGCGCGCAAAAAAGGTGATAGCAGTAGAAAAAGACAGACGGCTCCATGCTTTTCTTTTGAAAAATAATAAATCCGGCAATCTGGATCTGGTGCAGGGAGATATATTGGACTGGGATTTTAGCGACTACCCTGCGTGCCGGGGCGCAAAGATAAAGATAGTCGGGAACCCCCCTTACTATATATCGAGCCCCATCCTTGTAAGGCTTTTGAAGAACAGGGCATTTATAAACACGATATTTATCACTGTCCAGAAGGAATTCGCAGAAAGATTAGTGGCCGCGCCAGGCACCAGGGTCTATGGCGCGATCTCATGCTTCGCTCAGTTCTACGCAGAGCCGGAAAATCTATTCACGATCAGAAAAACCGTGTTCTATCCTGCCCCAAAAGTGGATTCGTGTTTTTTGAAGATACGCGTACGCGAGGAGGGTCTTTACTTGACGGATGAGGAAAAACTATTTAAAATAATAAGGCAGTGCTTTGAGAAGAGAAGAAAGACGATATTGAACTCCCTGCGCATGAAAGAGGGTTTTGGGGCCCGGGAGGAGATCTTACAGGCCCTGGACAGGGCAGGCATTTCGCCGAGCCGCAGGCCTGAGACCATGTCATTGAAGGAATTTGTAACTCTGGCGGATCACATAAAAACGAGAGGGGGTAGTTAATGGCGGATGACAACAAAAACCTGGGCGAGACATCTATAGGCATGCAGCCGAACATGGCCGGACTTTTATGTTATTTTTTAGGTTGGATAACAGGACTTGTTTTTTACCTGGTGGAGAAGAAGAATAAATTTGTCAGATTTCATGCCATGCAGTCGTTGATCGTGTTTGGAAGCCTGGCTATCATCAATATCGTGCTGTTGGTCATACCTGCGTTGGGGATACTGCTTAGCATCCTGTTGTCACTTTTATCGCTCGTTCTGTGGATCCTTCTTATGATAAAGGCGTATCAGGGCGAATATTTCAAACTGCCCATAGCAGGCGACATAGCTGAGAAAAACTCGTAAGTTTACCCGGAGGGGTTGTGGCGATTACAAAGGATACTGTAAAGTATGTGGCGAACCTTGCGCGGATAGGGCTTGACGACAAGGAACTGGGCGATTTCACAAAACAGCTGGACCGCATACTGGAATATGTCCACAAGATCAAGAAACTGGACGTCTCGAAGCTCGAACCCACAAGCCATGTCCTTGAGATGAAGAACGTATACAGGGAGGACAGGGTAAAGGATTCATTGCCTGCCTCAGAGGCAATGAAGAACGCGCCGGCAAAAGAGGGCAACCTCTTCAAGGTGAAGAAGATAATAGGGGTATAATGGAGCTCAATAAACTCACTGCGCACGAACTCATCGGCATTCTCAATAAAGGCGATATATTGCCTATAGATATATGCAATACGCTTATAGGGGCAGTGCGCAAAAAAGACCAAGGCATTAATGCCGTGGTGCATTTTGATGATAAGAAGCCGGTTGAGAGGTGCAAGGCGCTTGGCAATGATAAATCAGGGGCGCTGTGGGGCATCCCGATCTTTATAAAAGACAATATATGCGTAAAGGATGAACTCACCACGTGTTCTTCGAATATACTCGAGGGATTCAGGCCTCCTTACAATGCCACGGTCATAGACAAACTCCTGTGCTCAGGCGCAGTATTGATGGGCAAGACCAACATGGACGAGTTTGCATTCGGCTCTTCCACTGAGACGTCGTGCTATGGCGCTACGAGAAACCCATGGGATCCAGAGAGGATCCCCGGCGGGTCCAGCGGCGGCTCTGCGGCATGCGTGGCAGCGGATGAGGCGATCTTTGCGCTGGGCTCTGATACAGGCGGTTCAATAAGACAGCCTGCCTCGCTGTGCGGCGTGGTCGGCCTGAAGCCAACGTACGGCCGTGTCTCCCGATACGGCCTGATAGCGTTTGCGTCGTCCCTTGATCAAATAGGACCCATTGCGAAGGACGTTGAAGACGCAGCACTTTTGTTAAAGGTGATCGCAGGGCATGATGATATGGACTCCACGTCAGTTGATATGCCCGTGCCTGATTATCCAGCCCTTATAAAACAGGACATAAAGGGCCTGAAGATCGGCGTGCCAAAGGAATATTTCATCAAGGGCATTGACCCTGAAGTCAAGCAGGCTGTGCGTAGCGCGATAGATAAGATCGAAAAGATGGGCGCAGTGTGCGAAGACATGAGCCTGCCGCATACAGAATACGCAGTGGCTGTTTATTATTTGGTTGCCACAGCTGAGGCGAGCTCGAATCTGGCCAGGTTCGACGGCGTGCAATACGGCATGAGGCCAGGCCAGGTCACCTCAGTCATTGATATGCATAAAAAGACCAGGCAGCAGGGTTTTGGCAGCGAGGCAAAGCGCAGGATCATACTGGGGACATTCGCATTGTCCAGCGGTTATTACGACGCGTATTACTCAAGGGCCCTGAAGGTCAGGACCCTGATAAAAAGGGATTTTGACGAGGCATTCAAGAAATACGACGCCATACTCACGCCTACTTCTCCGACACCCGCATTTAAGATAGGCGAAAAGGTAGAGGACCCTCTTACTATGTATCTTTCCGATATCTTTACAATATCCGCAAATCTGGCAGGCATCCCTTGCGTATCGATCCCGTGCGGATTTACAAAGGCGGGTCTGCCCGTAGGGCTTCAAATACTCGGCAAGGCGTTTGACGAAGAAACTGTTTTGAAGATAGCGCACCATTATGAACAGGCAACAGACTGGCACAAGAGAAGGCCGTTAACATAAACCCAAGGCGCTTGACTTGACAAAGGACATGGCTTACGAGACAGTGATCGGTTTGGAAGTACATTTGCAGCTGAAGACAAAGAGCAAGGTTTTTTGCGGCTGCTCCACGGCCTTTGGCGCCCCGCCCAACGCACAGACCTGCCCTGTCTGTCTGGGGTTTCCCGGCTCGCTTCCTGTATTGAATAGGCAAGCGCTGATGCTCGCGGCCAAGGTCGCCATTGCCCTGAATTGTCAGATTGCAAAAAAGATCCGGTTCGACAGAAAAAATTATTTTTACCCAGACCTGCCAAAGGCATTTCAGATCTCCCAGTTCGATCAGCCTCTGTCACAGCACGGATACCTCCCGGTCTCCATTGACGGCAAAGAAAAACGCATAAAGATAAGGAGGGTGCATCTGGAGGAAGACACAGGCAAACTCTTTCACCAGAAGGATTGCAGTCTTATAGATTTCAATCGCTCTGGTACGCCGCTTCTGGAGATAGTGAGCGAGCCAGACATAAATTCGCCTGAGGATGCGTACGCCTATCTCACCTCCATCAAATCCCTCCTGCAGTATATAGATGTCTCTGATTGCAACATGGAGGAAGGCAGCCTGCGCTGCGACGCAAATATATCCCTGAGGAAACCAGGGGCCAAAGAGCTCGGCGTCAAGGCCGAGATAAAGAACATGAATTCATTCAAGGCCGTGAAGGCCGCGCTGGAATACGAACAGGCGAGACAGGCAGGGCTTCTGGACAGCGGCAAAGAAATAGTGCAGGAGACCCGTCTTTACGATGCGGCAAAAGACGTTACTGAATCCATGAGATCCAAGGAAGAGGCGCACGATTATAGATATTTTCCGGAACCAGACCTTGTGCCGTTCGATTTCGAGCAGGCGCTTTTGAAGGATATCAAGAGCTCCATACCAGAATTGCCGGGGCCGAGAAAAAAAAGGTTCATGGCGGACTACCATATCTCGGATTACGATGCCGCGGTCATGGTAGGCGACAAGGCCATGGCTGATTATTTTGAAAAATGCATATCCATCCACAAAAAACCAAAAGAGATCGCCAACTGGCTCATGGGAGACGTCTCTGCGTATATGAAGGAAAAAAATCTCACGATCGATGATTTAAACTTGAAATGGGCGCATCTTACGGGTATGCTTAAAATGATAGACGACGGGATTATCAGCGGAAAGATCGCAAAAACGCTTTTGATCGAAATGATACAGACAGGCAAGGCCCCTGCCCAGCTGGTAAAAGACAAAGGGCTTGAGCAGATCTCTGACGCAGGCACGATAGAAAAGGCAGTGGCTGAGGCAATTGCGGAAAATCCCGGGATAGTCAGTGATTTCAAGGGCGGAAAACAAAACGCCATAATGGCCCTGATGGGCAAGGTAATGGCAAAGACAAAAGGCAAGGCAAACCCTAAAAAGGTAAACGAGGCACTTATGAAAAGATTGAAAGGAGCTGTATGAATAAAAAACTTGCTATAGCGCTTATTTTGGCAGCAGGGCTTTTGGTGTACGGGATCGGCATGGGCATTGCCGAGCTTGCTGAAAAGCCTAATGAGGCAGACGACCTGTATAAAGAACTGGAGCTCTTTTCGGATGCAGTAAGCATCATACGCTCAGATTATGTGGAAGAGCCGCAGTCAAAGGATCTCATATACGGCGCGTTAAAAGGCATGCTCGCGGCCCTGGATCCCTACAGCCAGTTCATGGACCCTGACACCTATAACGAGATGAGGATAGAGACTGAAGGCGAATTCGGCGGCATAGGCATAGAGATCACGATAAAAGACAATCTGTTGACAATAATATCCCCTATAGACGACACGCCGGCATACAATGTCGGCCTTAAGGCCGGGGACAAGATCGTCAAAATAGACGGCGAGGTCACGAAAGACATAACGCTCATCGGGGCAGTCAAGAAACTGCGTGGCAAGCCAGGCACGGATGTCGACGTTACAGTGCTCAGGGAGAGTGAGAAAAAGCTCCTGGATTTTACTATCACAAGGTCAATAATAAAACTGGAGAGCATAAAGCGCTCAGAGGTCATAGAGCCGGACATCGGCTATATCAGGCTTGCAGAATTTCAGGAAAAGACCAGCAAGGACCTGGAGTGGGCCCTCAGAAAGCTGGAGAAGAAGGGTATCAAAGGCCTCATTCTTGATCTCAGGAATAATCCCGGCGGGCTCCTTGATTCAGCAGTGGAAGTGTCAGAGAAGTTTTTGGAAGAGGGCAGGGTCGTTGTTTCAACAAAAGGCCGCATCGAAGAGCAAAACCTTATATTCAAATCAAAAAACAGGAACAAGCACCTGGATTACCCTATGGTAGTATTGGTAAACGGCGGAAGCGCGTCTGCTTCGGAGATCGTTGCCGGCGCAATACAGGATTACAAGAGAGGCATCATAATGGGGACCAAGAGTTTTGGCAAGGGCTCTGTGCAGACAGTAGTGCCCCTGTCAGACGGCTCAGCAGTGCGCCTTACGACCAGTAAATATTTTACTCCAAACGACCGCAGTATCCACGGGGAAGGCATCGTGCCTGATATAGTCGTGGAATACAAGGAGGCCCCAAAGGCAGTCGAAAAAGATAAAGAGGCGGAGATATTCGACGAACTTTTAGAGGACAAAGAGGTCAAGAAGGATAAGGACGAAGAAGAGAAAAAGGAAAAGAAAAAAGAGCCGTACGATAACCAGATCCTGAGCGCCGTTGATGTCTTGAGAGGGATAATATTGTACAGCGCAAAATAGATTATGCTAATACTAGGTATAGAGACGTCTTGTGACGAGACAGCGGCGAGCGTAGTAAGGGACGGGACAGAGATCTTATCCAATTGCGTTTCTTCGAGCCTGAAATACCACAGGCGGTTTGGCGGAGTGATCCCTGAGATAGCCACCAGGCACCATGTGGAAAATATAGACAAGGTCGTGACCCGCTCTTTACATGATGCCGGCAGGGCAATAGAGGATGTCGATGCCGTGGCTGTGACGCAGGGGCCCGGGCTTGTGGGCGCGCTCCTTTCAGGTATCTCCTGCGCAAAGGCAATGGCTTTTGGACTGGCAATACCCCTGATCGCCGTGGACCATCTAAAGGCGCATGTCTATTCTGCCATGATGCGCAAGGATGTGCCGCAGTTTCCTTTTATAGGGCTGGTTATCTCAGGCGGCCATACGCGGCTTTGTCTCGTGAAGGATTTTGACGCATTTGCAGTGCTCGGCGATACGCTGGATGACGCGATAGGCGAGGCATACGACAAGGTGGCAAAGATCCTTGGCATGGGATATCCGGGAGGACCTATTATTGACCGGCTGGCAAAAAAGGGGGATCCAAACGCAATAAAGTTTACATGCAGGCCTATTAATGGCACGCTTGATTTTAGCTTCAGCGGGATCAAGACAGCGGTTCTTTATTACATGAAGCGACAAGCGACAAGTGACAAGCGACAAGTGGCGGATGTAGCTGCCAGTTTCCAGGAGGCCGCCTTAAAGGTCATTGTAAAAAATTGCCTAAAGGCCATGGCAGCGCACAAAATAAATACCATTGTAGTGGGCGGGGGCGTAAGCGCAAATTCCAGATTCCGGCAGATGATAGCAAGAGAGGCAGAGTTTAAAAAATTCAAAACATATTTTCCGCCACTTGATCTATGCTCGGACAATGCTGCCATGATAGCAGGCCTGGCTTACAGGATGTTCAAAAAAGGCGCCAGGGCCGCGCTGGACGTAACAGCAAAGCTGAAGGGGGGTGGAGATGATTGGTGATGGACAGATAGTTTTGAGATTGTTGATAGGCGCGGTATTGGGAGGGATGGTAGGTTTTGAAAGGGAGAGGCACAATAAAAGAATAGCCGGCTTCAGGACGCATATACTTGTTTGTGTCGGCTCTACCCTTATTATGTTGACGTCCATGTATATATTCGATCTTTACGGCACCAGGGCGCCAGTGGATCCCGCGAGGATCGCCGCAGGCGTCATAACAGGCATCGGGTTCCTGGGCGCGGGCACGATCATCCGTTCAAGCGTATCCGTCACAGGCCTTACCACAGCCGCCAGTTTGTGGACTGTTTCAGGTATAGGCCTGGCGGTTGGATGCGGTTTTTATACGGCAGCCTATGCAGCGACTATTATTGTCATGGCTGCGCTTTATTTATTGCGGAAGATTCCGATAGAAGAGAAAAAAGAGA
>JABMRA010000115.1 GCA_013202925.1 Candidatus Omnitrophota bacterium
AGCCAATGACTTCTCAGGAAAGACCTTGCACCCTATGTCACAGAAATTCGTCCTTACAATATTCTTTGTATCAGGAAAAACACCTTCATCCAAGACCCTTATAAAATATTCCTTTGAATAAAAATCCTTGTATAACTTAAGCGCTTCACTAGTGCTTATATTTTTCTTCAGCTTAAGATAGATCGTGCTCATCATGCCCCTTTCCATGGGGACAAGGTGAGGGACAAAATTTACAGTGACATTAGAGCCGCTTGCAATGCTCAGTTCCTGATCCATCTCAGGCATGTGCCTGTGTGTGTTGACCTTGTATGGCTTGAAACTATTTTCTAATTCTTCAGACATAAGCGCCTGGGCCAAGACCCTGCCTGCCCCGCTCACACCAGACTTTGAATCAGAGATAATAGAATCAGGATCCGCCAGATTTTTTTTGAGAAGCGGCGCGCAACCTAAGATCACGCTCGTAGGATAGCATCCAGGATTAGCTATCAGATCCGCCTTCTTTACCTCTTCCCTGTAAAACTCTGGGAGCCCGTACACTGCATCCTTTATATATTCAGGGCACTCGTGTTTTACCTCATACCACTTCTCGTATACATTTACATCCTTTATCCTGAAATCAGCGCTCAGGTCTATTACCTTCAGACCCTTTTTCAGGAATATCGGCGCAAACTGCATCGATGCCTTGTGAGGCAGCGCCAAAAAAACCATGTCGCATTTTTTAGACACCTCTTCTGCGCTCATGTCCCTGCATTCCAGATCAAGTCTTCCCTTTAGCCATGGATATAACTTACATATATTAACAGGGTCTATCTTTGCAGCTACTGCAGTGATCTGAACCTCAGGATGATCTAATAAGATCCTTAAGAGCTCTTCTCCTGCGTAGCCGCTTGCGCCCATTATGCCTATCTTCAACATAGCAACTATCTCCTTTTCCTTGGATCACCGTCATTATAAAATAAAAACGCCTATCTTGTCAATGTATTTTCTCGTCGGAAAATAGCAAGATAGGCGTCAATAAAATTCGAATTTTAAAAAATCCTTACCTCTTGGTCCACTGGAATCTCTTTCGGGCGCCTTTTTGGCCGTACTTCTTTCTTTCCTTCTCCCGAGGATCCCTGGTCAAAAACCCCCTCCTCCTTAATATGGTCTTTGTCTCTTCACCTGTTGATGCAAGTGCCCTTGATATACCATGCCTCAATGCGCCTGCCTGACCCGACTTGCCGCCACCTTTGACGTTTGCCACTACATTGAACTTGTCCATGAGATTGGTGGACTTAAACGGCTGCCGGACGAGCAGTCTGAGAGTAGGTCTATTAAAGTATTCATCGAGAGGTTTTTTGTTGACCTTTATCTCGCCTGTTCCGGTCATCAACCGAACGCGCGCTATAGATCGCTTCCGCCTCCCTGTTGCCCAAATAATATTCTGTTCTACCATTTATTATCCCTCACTTGATCTTCTCAGGGTTTTGAGCCTGATGCGGATGCCCTGGCCCTGCATAGATCTTCAATCTTGTTATCATCCTTGAGCCCAGCTTGTTCTTGGGCACCATGCCTTTTACGGCATGCCTTATGACCTCTGTTGGCTTTGTCTTAAGGAGTGTCTCCAGATTCTTCACCCTTAAGCCGCTTGGATAGCCTGTGTAATGGGTATATATCTTTTGCTCCAGTTTCGCGCCTGTGACAGCTACCTTCGCTGCATTTACGACTACCACGAAATCGCCGCCATCCACGTTCGGGGTGTAGTCTACCTTGCGCTTGCCGCTAATAAGCAATGCCACCTCAGTAGCCAGGCGGCCCAGTATCTTGCCCTCGGCATCCATAAGATAGTATTTCCTCTTGACGTCCTTCTTGTTGGCTTGTGCGGTTTTCATCATAAATCCTCTATCCAGAAAGAATTGATTATATCATAAATCTTGCTTCTGTCAAGCCCAAAATGCGTCATCACTGTGCTATTTGAATAGTTACGTTACACCCTGCACAGTCCGGCAGCCCACAGGCGCCTCATTATCCACCAGATGCCAAGGCATATCCACCACAAAAGGCCTGTGATCCTAAAGAACGCTCATCACCTCTTGCTTTTGCCTAATTTCAGCGTAGCGTAAACCTGTTTTGGTGTCGCGTTTTTATGGACAATACTCCTGACTGCCTTTATCATGCCGACAGGATCCTGTGACTGGAATATATTGCGTCCCATATCCACGCCCACAGCGCCATCCCTGATCGCGTTATGCGCCAGCTGCAGGGCATCCTTTTCAGCGATCTTCTTTCCGCCTGCGATCACCACCGGAACAGGACACGTCTTTACGACCTTTTCAAAATCCTCGCAGTAATATGTCTTTACCATATGCGCGCCGAGCTCAGCCGCGATCCTGCATGCGAGACTCAAATACCTCGCATCCCTGGTCATCTCCTTGCCAACCGCGGTAACTGCCAGAACAGGAATGCCATACTCCTCGCATTCGCTTACGAGCGCAGCAAGATTTTTCAATGTCTGGTGCTCATACTTGGAACCTACGTATATTGATAATGCGACTGCGCTCACGTTAAGACGTATGGCATCCTTGATTGAAACAGTGATAGTCTCATTTGAAAGGTCTTCTCCGACTATGCTGTTCCCGCCAGAGACCCGCAGGACGATCGGCACAGAAACGCCTGGATCTACTGATGTGCGCAAAACCCCTCTTGTAAGCATCAGCGAATCCGCGTATGGCGCAAGCGACTCGATCGTCTTGCGCGGTTCCTCCAGGCCGCTCGTAGGCCCTAAAAAATATCCATGGTCCACTGCCAGCATAACAGTCCGGCCAGTGTCTGGTTTTATAATCTGCGAAATGCGATTTCTCATCCCCCAGCCCATTGTTCCCCCTTTCGATTACCTCTGTGGCTCAATAATAACCTTTATTGATTCCTTTGGATCCCGGACAAGATCAAAGCCCTTTTGAATATCGTCCAGGCCAAACCTGTGCGTGATCATATCCTTCACATCCACCTTCCCGCCCCCTATCAATCCAAGGGCATCCCGGTGCTCCTCGGGATTTGCCGCGTAGGAAGAGAGGATCGCCCTC
>JABMRA010000116.1 GCA_013202925.1 Candidatus Omnitrophota bacterium
ACTTTATACCTACATACGGAATAAAATTATCTGTCTTCCATGCCACCTCAAGGGCTGCCTGGATCTCTTCGTAACCCCCGTCGCTTAAACTGGTCAGCTGAGCATTAGTGTACGTGTTGGCGTCTATTGCTACCGTGTCCAGACCTGTGTCTGTTTCTCTGTAACTTGCCTGTGCGCCTACCTCCAGGCCATTGTCCCATCGATAAATCAAGGCACTGGCGCCTACGCCCCACATGATCTCATCGTCGTATTCAACCGTGTATTTCTCGCCCAAAAGCGTATAGGTGTAGCCCATTTCACTGGCCTGCCCTATGTCAACATAAAGATTAAATTTCTCCAGGATGCCTACGCCTATCCTGGCCAGAATGGCATCAAATTCAAATTCACCCGAGTCGATATCGATGTTTCTTGAAACAGTATCATAGATCAATCCTGCGCTTAACGTGATGTCATTATATGACCACTCTGCCTTTGTTGCATCTGCCTCTGATGTAAGGCCGACCGGAGCTGCGTAAACCATCCCAGCCATGCCAAGTACTATCAAAGCAGCTACTAAATATTTTCCAATCTTCATTACCGCCTCCTTGGTCTGTTAATAATCCGCCCTCTATTATCAATCGTGCTGCGTTATATATAATCATACGTTCCTATCTTACACAAAGAGCTGATTCCATCCCCCCTTTCCTTATTGTATAAGATATAATTTAAGATAGTAATTCTTAGTTTACTAGTTTACACGCTGTTTCTGGATTAGTCAATGGCTATGATTTATTTTACCTCTGGAGCATTAAGGCCTCTTCACGGGTCAGGGACCGCCATTTTCCCTGCTGAAGCCGGCCTAGATCTAAAAACCCCTCGCTGATCCTCTTCAGATCCAGCACCCTGTATCCCAGCGCCGCGAACATCCTCTTTATCTGGCGCTTCCTGCCCTCGCGCAATGTTATTTCCAGGTCATTTTTGGGGCCCATTTTAATCCTGCACGGCGCAGTATATTTTCCGTCCAGGTCAATGCCCTTTTCCAGCCGCTTTATATCCGCAGGTCCCGGCCTTTTATCAAGCCCTACCCTGTACACCTTCTCTATATTAAACCTGGGATGTGTAAGTCTATTTATAAGGCCGCCGTCATTGGTCAATAATAAGAGGCCTGTCGTATCCTTGTCCAGCCTGCCCACAGGATTCAGGTGCCTGAACCTGCGCGGCAAAAGGTCCATCACGGTCATCGCTGCGTGCGGGTCGCGTTTTGTTGTCGTGACCCCCCTGGGCTTATGCAGCATCAGATAGATATTTTCCCTTGGGAGTATTCTTTCATTCTCTAAAAAGACCTTGTCCTTTTCCGGATCTACTTTAAACGAAGGGGCAAGGCATTTTTTACTGTTAACGGATACCTTGCCTGAGCGTATGACATCTGCCGCGTGCCTGCGCGAAGAAACGCCTGATCTTGACAAAAAGACCTGCAGGCGCAAAAGTCAAAACCTCCAGTCAAGGCCCGTCTGCAAACTAACATCCGGGGTAGAGGCAGAGCTTATATTTTCACTGATCCCAAAATGCCAGGATACATCCTTTTTTTCTTTCAATGTATAATTAAAGCCCACGCCAAGTTCATACCCATCATTATCCAGCACGTTTGTGTCGCTTTGCGGATACGGCGTGGTGTTTCCTGTCACCTGCGTCACAACAGAAAATCTCTTTGTAAAAAAATATTCGGCTGCCAGAAGGCCTGAATAGATATGCTCCTTCACGCCGAGGTCGCTTAAGAAACCGGGTTTTTCTATCCTCACGACATTGCCTCCGAGGTAAACAAAAAACCTGTCAAAAAATCCCTTATCTATCAAGAGGCCCGCCCCGTAGTCAAATTCTCCGCTCCCCAATAAATCATCCTTGTCTCCAGTGGGAAACTTAACAGCCATACGTAAAGAAATATTGGGCCACAGCCATTTTGTCTCTCTGAGCAGCTGGTATTTTGCGGTGAGCGCGATATCGCCGATACCATGCATAGAGGTCTTTTTTTGGATCAAATATTTGCCATTATATCTAAGGCTATAATCGAATTCGTTTGACCCCTGGCGCTCGCGCGAACGCGGCGTCCTTGCGTTGATCCCGTCCTCAATGCTTTCTATCGGGTCATCTAAATAACCCTGACATAAGGCAATGTATGGGATCTCCAGGCCGATCTCCAGATTGTCATAAAGCCCATACCTGAGATCAAGGGTCACCCTCTCGACCTCCAGGTCTATCTCTACAAGATACAGCGAGGATGCGGGCGTAAAAGCGCTTACTGTTATATTCGAAACAGTATAGTCGGCATTTATCGTAAACCTGTCGCGCTCTGTAACGTTTGCCTTATCCGGCACCATCTGCAGATAAAAAAGATACAACGGCATTTGATTTAGCACCGCAAGAGGCCCTGCATTTTCCGCAAACCCATCTTCTGACTCGCTATACGCACATGCCAAATCCCTGCTAAAAAACAGCGCTGCAAAGACCAGAAACACAACCACGATAGCTGCCCTGCTCCTCTTCACCCTGCCTCCCTTCTTAACATTCAACCCCTGCAGGGGTTGAAAAAACGCCTTTTTTGTGGTAAACTTGTATTAGCCGATAAGGGCAAACCCTAGAGAAATCAGGGGGCGCAAAGCCAACAGGCCTAAGTTCGCATAAAGCGGATATGGCGGCTGGGTTGCCGAGCGATGAAAAGCCGACGCTAATCGCCTTTATCGGCTTCTTTTATTACC
>JABMRA010000004.1 GCA_013202925.1 Candidatus Omnitrophota bacterium
GCATGAAAGCAGGGGGGATTAATTCGCCCCCGCCGTTTTGATTTGCTTTTGCGAATGCAAAACGAATCAGCGGGGGCTCATTAAAGGAGGTTATCATGGGGTTTTTAATATTTTCTGGGATATTAGGCCTTATTTTTGGAATATTGCTTTTAGCAATACCGGGTAAATTGAAAAAACTGGAAGTCAAAGTGAATGCATTTATAAATAGAATTATAGGGGATGCGGATAGCTTTATCTTTAAATACAATCAGGGCATCGGGATCTGTTTTTTGATGTCAGGCCTGACGCTGCTTTTTGTCGCGTATTATTTATCCAAGGCATAATTTAATGCGAGGAGTTAACTTGTTGCGCCGCGCCTTTTTGAATAATAAAGGAAGAGGGTTAATAGAGACTGTATTCTTTATAGTACTTGCGCTGGTCATTGCCGGGATATTTACAGGGGAATGGCTGGTGCATCTGAAAGAGGCGAGGAAGGTCGCCATGGAAAACCAATTGACAAATATGAAATATTCATTAGAATTGTATATGATAGTAGAAGGCCAGTATCCGGAGGACCTGAGAGAGCTCGATAAGAGATGTATGAGGTTTAGAGAAGATAGTTTATACGGCAAAAAATACCTGGAGCTCCAGGCGCAGGATAGAGGCGGTTATCCAATAGACCCGTACGGCCGCAGATTTATATACGATAATAAAAGCGGAACCATAGAAAGAGGGAGGGACTGATAATGCATAGTAAGAAAGGTTTTACCCTTATTGAGCTCGTAATGGTCATCGTAATACTCGGGATACTCTCGGCAATAGCCATTCCTAAATTTGTGGATCTTACAGGAGAGGCAAAGATCGCTGCTACCAAGAGCGGCCTGGGCGCGATCCGCTCAGTGTGTGCTATTGAGTATGCAAAGACTGCTACCTCTGGAACTGCCTCATTCCCTTCTGCTATTACTACAGACTTATTTGCAGATGGACGTATCCCGACGAATAAATTGAATGATCTTACAGGTGTCTACGCTGTAACTGCTGCGCCTGCTGGGACAGCAACAGCTACCACAAATGGATGGTGGTATATATCTGCTTCTGGTAAGGCAGGCGCCTATTCCGACGGGACAGAGGATACTTCCGCCTGGTAATTTACGCGGATTTTTCGACAATTTCAGAATTCTTTAGTCCCGAGCGAAGTCGAGGGGCGGATTAGATAGAGTTGGAACGGATTACTAGAGATAAATGGGGATGGTTGAAAGAGACCGTCCCCATTTTTATTTTATTAATCCTTGTCTCTGTATTTTTTTCAGAGGTCTTATTCGGGAATAAGATCTTTATCCATCGGGACCTTTCCAGATTTTTCTATCCCTTAAGAGAATTTAGCGTAAGCCAGTTCAGGGCCGGTCAGATCCCCCTATGGAATCCTTATATCCACTGCGGAAGTCCGCACCTGGCAGAACTACAGACCTGCGTTTTTTATCCCCTCAGCATAATCTATCTACTGTTTTCCTTTCAGCAGGCGTTTAATTATTTCATAATACTGCATATCTTTTTGGCCGGGGTATTTACGTATATCCTGATGAGGGAATGGAATCACTCCAGGCATGCAGCCTTTTTCTCTGCCTCGGTTTTTATGTTTTCCGGATATATCATCTCTGTGATAAATCTTCTGGCCTCGCTTGCATCAGTGGTCTGGCTCCCGCTTGTGATCCTGTTTTATGAGAGGGCGATAAAGGGCGAGTGGGTCAGGAATTCTTTGATTACAGGCGTGTTTATGGCGCTGATGCTCCTGGGCGGCGAGCCGGCGATTTTGTATACGACGGTTTTTATTTTGCTTATATTGGGGTCAGGCCAAAGATTCAGGCCTTTGCTTTTGGCCTTGGTCGTTGCGGCAGGGCTTACTGCTTTTCAGATCCTGCCGTTTCTGGAATTCCTGAAACATACATCCCGTTCAGCAATGGATTTTACTGAGGCATCCATGTGGTCATTGCCTCCATATGCGCTCCTGGATCTATTTATACCTTACCTGAGCGAGTCAGATTATCTATATAAGGGTTACTGGGCTCGCCAGAGCTGGCTTTTGGTTTACTACATGGGGGTGTTTACTATAATATGCGCAATCATGTCTTTGAAATTTGAAGCGACAAAGAGGAGAAAGGCGTTTTTCTACATCCTGGCGCTTGGCCTGGTCCTTTCGTTCGGCAGGTACACGCCCATTTATTATTTTTTGTACAAGGTAATGCCGGGCTTTGAACTCTCGAGGTACCCGATAAAATTCTTTTTTATGGTGGCGTTTGCGCTGGCAATCCTGGCAGGCATGGGTTTGGATTATTTTCGTAAAGGCATTGGGACAGATTTAAAGCTCAGGGGATTTATAAAGGCGCTTTTGGTCCTGGCATTTATAGGCTCGTTTTTTTATCTGCTCTTCAATTTGAATTTTGCCCAGATATATAATTTTTTGTACAAAAAGATCTTGTCTCTTGTGCCTGAATTTATGGATAAAAAAGAAAATCTGGCGCAGATGGTGTATGTGACAGTGTACAATTCAAAAAGGGCGATCGGCATCCTGATGGCCTTATCAATAGCCATGTTCCTCGGCTTTAAAAAGAAGATCAGGCTGAGTCTATTGATGCCAATACTTTTATCTATTTTCCTCCTGGATGTATTCACGGCCAACAGGCACGTCTATCAAAATATGGATATGGGTGAATTTTTAGAGACAGGCAGTTCGGTGGAATTCTTACAGAGCGACCGTGCTTTGTATCGGATATTTAATTCCCCTACTACATTGAGACAGAATACCTTTGTGCCTGAGAGGGATTATTTTGAGGGCATGCAGGCCTTAAAGGAAAGGATGGCGTCGAACAAGGGGGTCAGTTTTGGGATTTCTGATGCCTATGGATACGGTTCTCTTTATAATAGAAGGCACGAGGAGCTTATCGAGACAATAGTAAAAAAGGATCTGCCTGACGAGACAAACCTTCTGGATCTCTTGAATGTAAAATACGTGCTTTCGCCAAAGGAGTTTGAGGCAGAAGGGTACCGGGTGGTCAAGAGGGGCGACAAGGCGAATATTTATGCGAATGAGGATTTCCTACCACGGGCGTTTCTGGTGGATAAGGCAGTTGTTATCAAGGATGAAAAAGAGATTTTGGAGAGACTTGCAAGCAAGGATTTTGAACCTGTCGAAGAAGTGATTCTGGAGACCCCCTCACCCTTTCCCTCTCCCCAGAGTGGAGATGGTAGGGTGAGGGACAGAGTGAATATCTTAAGTTACTCTCCCAATGAAGTCATTATCGAAGCCAATGTCAGCGAGCCAAGATTTCTCATCCTGAGTGACACCTATTATCCGGGCTGGAAGGCCTATGTCGATGGCGCTCAGACCAGGATCTACAGGGCAAATTACATCATGCGCGCAGTGCACCTCGGCGCGGGAAAACACACTATAAAGTTTACATACGACCCGTTTTCCTTTAAAATAGGCGCGATAGTGACCTTGCTAACACTTATTGCGTTGGGAGGAGTAGTATTTTATTCAGGCAGGTTGGGATCTGAGACACATTAGGAAAATTTTGGCAAGTGTCCGCAAGGGATTACAGCGATCCGCCTGAGGCGGAGAGCTGTAAACCGTAGCGGACGGCAAAATTATTCCAGTGCCGAACGATCCCAACCTGCCTGAGGCACGATATGAGCAAAAAGATTATCATTGTAATGCCGCCGTATAATGCGGAAATGACCCAGGAAAAGACATACAGGGATATAC
>JABMRA010000117.1 GCA_013202925.1 Candidatus Omnitrophota bacterium
AAAGATTGTTTTCCCCTATCGGCGTAAGTTGCTTCTTTGCGGAAGAAAAAAGAATATTAAGGAAAAAACATCAGGTTTTTTCCTTAAGGAGGCAGCGGCCGAAGGACGCGGACGACTGGTTCGAGTCCAGTACCGCCCACCATTACTCGTCGTTCGTGATTCGTCGTTCGCGCTTCGTTACGAATCACGAGTCACTAACGACGAACGACGAAAAAGATATGGCTAAAAATTTAGAAGCATTAAGACATAGCTGTTCTCATGTAATGGCAGATGCGGTTAAGAGGCTTTTCCCGCGCGTGCAGCTGGGTATCGGCCCTGCCATTGAAGACGGATTCTACTATGATTTTGACAAGAAAGAGCCTTTTGTCCCTGAGGATCTGTCCAGGATAAAAGAAGAGATGGAAAAGATTGTAAAGCAAAACCTGGAATTCAAGAAAGAGGAGATCTCTAAAAAAGACGCGCTTAAATTGTTCAAGAAAGAGCCTTACAAGATCGAGCTCATAAATAATCTGGGTTCCGAAACAATTACTATATATAGACATGGGAATTTTGTCGATCTTTGCAAAGGGCCTCATGTCAAATCCACAGGCCAGATCGGAGCTTTCAATCTTTTGAGCATTGCAGGCGCGTACTGGCATGGCATTGAGACAAATCCCATGCTTCAGCGCATATATGGCACGTGTTTTGAAACTAAAGATGCGCTGGAAAATTTTCTGCGGCTGAGGGAAGAGGCAAAGAAAAGAGACCACAGAAAACTAGGCAAGGAACTGGACCTATTCAGCATACACGACGACGTTGGACCAGGCCTTGTGTTTTATCATCCAAAAGGCGCGCTCTTGCGCATGCTCATAGAGGATTACATAAAAAAGGAACATCTGCGGCGCGGATACGATATAGTAATGGGCCCGCACATCCTTAAGTCAAACATATGGGTCACCTCAGGCCATTATGATTATTATAAAGAGAACATGTACATATTCAAGGTCGATGGGGATGAGTATGCAGTAAAGCCGATGAACTGCCCTGCCCACATGTTGATCTATAAGTCAAAGCTCCGCAGTTACAGAGACCTGCCGATTAGATATTTTGAACTGGGCAATGTGCACAGACGCGAAAAATCAGGCGTGCTTCACGGCCTCCTGCGCGTAAGGGGCTTTACACAGGACGATGCGCACATATTCTGCCTTCCTTCACAGGTAGAACAGGAGATAAAGGCTGTAATAGATTTTATCATCGATACAATGAAGGTGTTTGGATTCCTTGATTATAAAATCGATCTATCCACAAGGCCTCCAAAATATATCGGAAGCCTCCAGATGTGGGAACGCGCAACAGCAGCGCTCAAGAACGCACTTGAGGCAAAGGGCATGGCGTACGAAGTGAATGAAGGCGAAGGCGCGTTTTACGGGCCAAAGATAGACATCATGGTAAAAGATGCCCTGGCCAGACCGTGGCAATGCGCGACTGTGCAGTGTGATTTTGCATTGCCTGAGAGATTTGAGATGACTTATGTATCTCAGGAGGGCAAAAAGGAACGGCCTGTAATGTTACACAGGGTAATCCTGGGCAGCATCGAGCGTTTTATAGGGACCCTTATAGAACACTATAGTGGGGCGTTTCCTGTGTGGTTGAGTCCTGTGCAGGCAGTTGTGATTCCAATAACTGACAGGGCCCACGATTACGCTGACACAATTCTCAGAGACCTGGAAAGCAAAGGCATAAGGACTGAGGCGGATAAGAGGAGCCAAAGACTTCAGTATAAAATAAGAGAGGCAGAATTACAAAGAGTGCCGTACATGCTGATAGTGGGTGACAAAGAAAAAGAAAAAGGCACTGTTTCGATTCGAGCCAGAAAAGAAGGAGACCTGGGCGCCGCGAAACTGGAGGACTTCCTGAAGCGAATCAGAGAAGAAGTTCAAACTAAACGCTCGTGATTCGTTCCGCGTTTTTTTTGCGAATCACGATTCACGAAGCACGCCTGTCCGCCGAAGCCGTTCCGCACAAGGCGGATCCGCCTCTGGCGGAGGCGAAGGCGGAAAACAACGAATTAGGAGGTGGTTGATATTTCACGCGAACCAAGAGTAAACCAAAGGATAAGGATAAAAGAAGTCAGGTTGATAGGGGCTAGCGGAGAACAGATGGGTATTGTGCCTACCGCGGATGCCTTGCAAAGGGCACAGGAGCTCGGACTCGACCTGGTAGAAGTGGCTGGCCAGGCAGCGCCGCCTGTTTGCCGCATAATGGATTACAGTAAATATAAATACGACCAGGAAAAAAAGGCAAAGGAATCGCGTAAGCATCAGAAGATAGTGCATCTAAAAGAGATAAAGATAAAGCCGAATATAGAAGAGCACGATTACCAGGTAAAGCTACATCACCTGAAGCGATTTTTGGCAAGAGGTGACAGGGCAAAGCTTACAATGATCTTCAGGGGCAGAGAGATGAGTCATATGGGTATCGGGAAGAAGGTCCTGGACAGAATGGTCTCTGACCTTGCAGACGTAGGGGAACTGGAAGCAAGCCCTAAGCGGGAAGGCAAAAGCATCATCGTAAATTTTTTACCACTCGCAGGCGTTAAGGAAAAGGAATAGGAGAGGAGTTAAGATGCCGAAGTTAAAGACGCACAAGGGCGCGAAAAAGCGCTTTAAATTGACAAAGAGAGGCAAGCTCAAGCATTTTAAGGCAGGGCGCAGGCACTTATTGACATCTAAATCTTCTAACCGCAAGCGCGGTTTAAGAAAGAGTGTGCTTGTGGAGGGGACAAGAAAAAAGACAACAAAAAAACTGTTACCATACGGAT